>JAHIQT010000047.1 GCA_018903255.1 Bacillota bacterium
CCACAAAATAGACTTTGTGGTAACGAGTTTTTTGTTTTCCGGCTATTTTGCTCGGTATCGCTAATGATTGGATTCGTCCGCCAAATCCCGCTGTTTACCGATTGAATCTCCGGGATAAAAATGTTTTCCGATGCAATACCCATTTGCACATGGATTATTACAGATATGACCGTACCAGCCATTATCATGCCAAGCCAATCTTAAACTCATATGTTGTGCCTATTTAATAGACCACCTTTAAATAAGATAATCTATTCTGTGATCTGTCTCACATCTTCCCCATCACATCCAGCAAACTCTGATAACTGTCCACATCGTAATACTTCACCGCACTGGTGGAAATCTCATTGAACAGTTTTTTAGCGCAGGAAATTTTGGCTTGTTCGATCGGGCGCAGCTGGAGGCTTTCCATGGTGCCTTTGGTTTCGGCTATAAAAAAGATATGCTTGACGGCTCCGGCATTAAAGGCAATCGCCCAGTCTGGGGAATAGTTGCCGACTGGGGTAGGAATGGCAAAACCCTTGGGCAGTTTAGCATAAACACACACTTCATCTGCCGAATCAAGATCCTGGGCGAAGCGCTGCTCCACACTTTTGACCGCCGTGCCGTCAGTATAAACATAATCCTGGATATGTTTTTGAGCCCGAAAGGCTTTGTCAATGCTCTGGGCATGTTTTTCGGCGGTGAAAATCGCACTGTCATATTCTCCCACAATCTGATCGTAGCGGATATGTTCCACCACCATGGTGGATTTCTGTTCTTTAATCAATTTAACCAGCTTGGCAATAAACTCTTCGGGGTTGTTTTTAAACATGGCAAAGGTCTGGGCTTTGATGCCTGTTAAAATGGCCGCCACGGTGCGCCGGGTAAGCATCGTTCCCGATGCAATTTTGCCGATCAGATCATATCGGATCTGGCTGGCCTGAGCCTGTTTAAGGGTCTTGGTTGCGGTTTTACCAATGGTAAAGGCGTCCTTTTCTTCCATGACTCTTAACGTCAGACCATCCTTCTGTTCACCGACTGCAGTGGTATAGAGCAGTTCCGAGACAAAGAGGCGCTCATCAATATGGCGAATGGCTTTTTCAACCAGCTCCCGGCTGTCAAAGTCGACCGTATAGGCATATTTATGATTAATATAGCCCCATAGGGTCTGAAACTCTTTTTTATAAAAGTTATCATTAAGCTCATTATCCCGGACGGTGGTCTGGCGGCCATTTTCAATCATGTCATTTAGTACCGTTTCATCAAAGATCCCCTGGATCAGCCCATGGATGCCTTCAACCATCGCTTTGAGCTCATCCGGCAACTCTTTTAAGCTATTGTTTTCCAGATCCTGGTGGTAGGCTTCGGTAATTCGGTCATCCTCATCGATATAATCTTTCTTTACCAAATAATGATAGATCATGCCCGCCTGATGATCATCAAGGACGAACAGTTGATCCCCAACCCGGATGGTTTTGCCGGTAAAATAGTCCCGGCTGGCTTTTTCGGGTCGTTCATACAGATCTTTTTTAATATCCGTCTGCAGATCGCCGACAAAATTTTTATAACTTTCACTGGCGATTACTGTCAGCTTATTGATTTGATGGACATCACTGCCGCAGGTTTCCGCATCCATGCGATGGCCAGCCTGATTGACCGATAATCGCAGACCGCGACCCACCTCCTGGCGTTTGGTGGTGGCTGAATCCGAATGTTTGAGGGCGCAGATCTGAAAGACATTGGGATTGTCCCAGCCTTCCCGGAGGGCAGAGTGGGAAAAAATAAACCGGGTCGGCTCTGAAAAACTGAGCAGCCGTTCTTTATTTTTTAAGATCAGCTCATAAGCCGAAATATCGTCGGAAAATTCCGAACCCCGTTTGGCCTTGCTGTCGATGATGTGATGGGATTTTTTATCGATGCTGAAATAGCCCTTATGGGTATCTGCAATGGCGATGCTGTTTAAATACTGCTGATAGGGGGTCTTGAACAGTTTGCGATAGTCATTGAGAATATTGATATATTCCTGTTCGAAAATCTGGCCATATTCCCCGGCGACTTCACTGCCATTTTCGTCATACTGGCGGTATTTAGCGACCTCGTCGATAAAAAATAAGGACAGCGTTTTTATCCCCAACTCAAAGAGTTTTTCTTCTTTTTCAAAATGGGAGAGGATCGTTTCGCGGATCTGAATCCGGCGCATATCACTTTCAGAGACATCCCCCACCACCTCCCCCCGGGTGATGACCTCACCGTTTAAAAAGGTCAGGGTTCCGGCAAGGGGATCAATTTCGGAAATGGTGTAGCCATTTTTATACTGCTCCATTTCTTTGGACGTATAGTAGAGATTATCCCCCACCCCTAAAATCCGGGCTTCCCGATTGATGGATTTATGATAGGCAATTTCCAGCTCAATCCGGGCCATCGGGGGCTTCTTGCTGGAGAGGATAATGTCATCCAGATACAGGTAGTGATCGGTGCCCCGGAAATTTTTAACTTCAAAGCCCTTGACCTGGATCTTCTTGACCAGCCGGTGATTATAGGCTTCCAGGGCATCCAGCACATAGACCAGATTGTGTTGGACTGCATGGGTAGCTGAATAATTGAGACAAAAAAGTGGTTTAAAATTCTGCAGTGCTTTCTGGGTCACGTCCCCACCCATTTTCTGCGGTTCATCCAGGATAATTATCGGGCGGTTGGCACTGATCACATCGATGGGACGGCGGGAGGCGAATTCATCCCGCTCGGAATAAATGATCCGGCTTTCTTTATTATTAGCCCCCTCTTTCAAGGAGGCGGCAAAGGCCTGGGTATTGATGATCATCACGTTGATGCCTCCACTGCTGGAAAATTCATCCAGTTGGTGCAGGTTCTTGCTGTTGTAGACAAAAAAACGGGCTTTCTTGTTATAATGCTCCATAAAATGATCGACGGTCATTTCAAAGCTCTTCTTGACCCCTTCCCGGATGGCAATCGAGGGCACCACCACGATAAACTTGGACCAGCCATAGCGTTTGTCCAGTTCAAACATGGTTTTGATATAAACATAGGTTTTTCCGGTACCGGTTTCCATTTCAATATCCAGACTGCAACGACCCAGATCGTTAAATAGCGCCGCCGACTGCTTGATATTGTTGCGGTTCTGCAGATCCTGAAGGTTCTTAAGCAGCTGCTCATCGGAAAGTGCTACGGCTTCATTTTTAAAGCCGCTGTCATCTTCCGGATCCAGGGCATCGGCATCGTAAAATTTAGAGCTTAAGGTCACCTGCTCTGCGATCGGGAGACTTTGAGTCGCTGCTTTACCCAGGTCTCTGATATAACTGACCGGGCTGGCAAAAGGCTGGCCGCTAAAGACGTCCATGACACTGTTCACGGCATCGGTTTGATAGGGCTGGATTTTAAAGGTAAATTTCATTTCATCAAACCTTTATAAGACCTTTCTGACCGTGTCCGGGCTGTAGGCTGCAAAGATCTGATCGAAATTGGCAGCGACCGCATCCGTGGCCATGGAGTGATCCCGGATCACAAAATAATAGGGTTTCATTTTTGCAATTGCGGTAATGGTGGCATCGGACAGACCTTTGTCAAAACAGGCCATCAAAAATCCATCAGCCACCCGAAAGACATTTTTCCCGTCAATGGTGCTGGTTTCAATTTTGCTGGACAGCAGTACCCCCAGATCCAGCATTACCTGAAAGAGGAGGTCTTCCGGCGACCGGTCAGCTTTGATGTTGTCGGTCAGGTCGGAAAACATGGAAATATTGGTGTCTTCCGGGGTGTAGAAAACGTCTTTCATATTGGTGGAAGCCAGTTTTAGCACCCGGAAACCGGTATCTAAATCATTTGCTGCTTCCGGGTTATCTTCTTTGATTTTTTTACCGGCCCGGCGGATGCGTTCTTTGCCGATTTCGCAGATGTTCGGATAACCGGCTTTATAAGCCTCGCTTTTTTCATCGGTGGATTCGGGGATCTGAACCATAATGAACTTTCGGTTGCCTCCATCTTCAGCGTTTAATTTCATAACGGCATGGGCGGTGGTGGCGGAACCGGAGAAGAAGTCAAGGATGATGGAATTATTATTCAAATTAGCAATAGTTGCTAATAACTTAATTAATTTCGTTGGTTTTGGATTCGTAAAAACATTAACATCTAATAGTGATTTTAACTCTTCAACTGCCTCATGGTTATGACCACCAGCAGTAAATTGAATTATTGTTCTTGGAACTACACCCTCATTTTTCAAATCACATAAAAAAGTTTTTCTTGACGGTACCGCCATCCCATCTTTGCCAAACCATATTTCATCTTGTGCATCTAACCGTTTAAAAGTTTCAGCTGAGTATCGTGAAAAAGTACCGGACGGTGGTGAAAATACAACGCCATTTTTAAATACATATGTAAAATTTGCACTTTCAGCGCTGCCACTTTTTGCATGTAATGGTGTCGATTTCCAAACGCCTTTAATGTGTTTATCAGGATTTTTATAGGCAGCATTCATAGCTTCTGACCTTGGTAAACGTCCAATAGAAAAATTCGAAATATTTTTACTGTAACAAAGTATATGATCATGATTATCCGAAAAAAATTTCGCATCATTTGCTACAGTGTATTTTTTCTCCCAAATCAAGTTAGCTAAAAAATTATTAGTGCCATATATTTCATCACATACTTTTCTAAGATTACCAATCTCGCCATCATCAATCGAAATAAAAATAACCCCATCCTCGGACAGCAGATCCTTTGCCAGTTTTAACCGTGGATAGATCATATTCAGCCAGTCGGTATGAAACCGTCCATTCGTTTCAGGATTCGGCACCATTTTATTTCCTTCTTCATCAAATTGTCCGCTATTAGCCAGATAGTCACCGGTGTTTTGGGCAAAATCATCCTCATAGACAAAGTCATTGCCGGTATTATAGGGCGGATCAATATATATCATTTTCACCTTGCCCAGATAGGTTTCCTGGAGGAGTTTCAGCACATCCAGGTTATCCCCTTCAATATAAAGGTTCTGGGTGCTGTCAAAGTCCACGCTTTCTGCCACGCAGGGCCGCAAGGTTTTGGCAATCGGTGCATTGGCCAACAGAATCGATTGTTTTTTGTCCGGCCAGGTAAACTGGTAGCGTTCGTCACGACCTTCGACTACAAAATCCGACAATTCCTGCTTGAGCTTGTCAAAATCCACCACCTTGGTGAGTTTGCCGTCCACCTTTGCCTCGGTGACGCAATTGGGAAACAGATTCCCGATTTTTTCGATATTATCATCCACTTTACTGATGCTGTGCATTTTCAACTTCTCCATATTCTTGCGCCTCCTGTGTTGGTTCAATAACTAAAAAATTAAGCAGCTCTATTGCTATTTCAGCAGGTGTCAACATCGCCGTATTTAAAGCCACTCTGCCGGCTAATGATGGACTGAAATCTTGGACCTCTTTTTTTGAAATATTATGCCATATTGGCAAAATCGTTTTTCCATTGGTCATTTCTATTTGAAATAAACCATCCAGTTCGTATCGAGTCCAACCTTTATTGATATAATTTGTTGTGATAATGACAATCCCGTATTTTGATTTTTTTAGACCATTGTCAATTGTTGAACGTAAACTATCACCCCAGTCTAAACGAATCGTGTCGTACCAAACTTTAACACCAGCTTTTTGAAGTTCTTCAAACAATTCATCTGCAAAACTTTCTTTATCTTCTGTTGCGTGAGAAATAAAGACATCATATTCTTCATGGGAATGATCTGAATACAGTTGAGCCGTATTAACTGGCTTCAATGCTTGTTGAGTTAATTGAGACGTCAAATCAGAAATGCGCTTTTCATAATCACTGTGCACTGCTTTCTGTTTAATTTCTGCTTTTTTGGCTTCTTCTGCTTCTTCTTTTCTCAGTTTTGTTGAAGCTACAGCGCTCTTCGATTTTTTATCTGCAATTTTTTTACTGATATCCGCTTTATTACCGGCTATCCTTTCCAAATCATTTTGATAACCCTGTATCTGCTTTAGTTTTGATTGCTTCGTGGCGACTGATGTATTTTTTGTTATACTCTTCTGCGTAGAGTTAATACTTCTTGTTTTTTCAGCTTCTTTCTTTACTTCAGCAGCCATTTTTTTCTCTAAATCAGCCAGATCTTTATCAAGCTGATTCAATGTTCGTCTTGTTTGGTCTGAACTCATTTTAACTTCTCCATCTCTTTTTTTAAATAACTTTTTGTTCAAACAGTCGTTTAACCTGGCATCTGCCTTCCTTTTGAACTATTTCCATTTTGGAAACAGTTGCGTCATCCTACCGTTCACTTTCTTAAAATATTGCGTACACCTTTCCATAACCATCGCTTTTCGCACTCGATCCAGAAATCGGTACCTAACTATCTTTTATTGCATTATAAATTTCAAGTTTGATCGCTTCATTGGTGTCATACTCACCATCAAAAATTAGCGTCATGATCTTGTTCAGCAGTTCTTTATCTATTTTTCCTGCCGCGACATGATAACTGATATTTTCCATTTTACCAATAAAATCTCTGGCAATGAGCATATAACCATTCTTTAACAAAAACTGTGTCGACAAGGTTATTGCGATTCTTTTATTTCCATCTGCAAAGCAGTGAAATTGGCAGGCGCAGAAAAATAAATGGGTGATTTTATCCACAAAAGTTGGATAATAGTCGTCATTC
>JAHIQT010000048.1 GCA_018903255.1 Bacillota bacterium
AGCCGTGCCTTAAAGAAAAAAGAGGGAGAGTAAATAGGTGAAAAGTATCCTATTAGTAATAGATTACCAGAAAGATTTCGTCGATGGCATCCTTGGCTTTCCGCAGTCGGTTCGTCTTGAGGATCCGATTGCGGAAAAAATCTGCGCATATCGGTCAAATGGCCACGAAATTGTGTTTACTTATGATACGCATACGGCCGATTATCTAAACACGCAGGAAGGTAGAAATTTACCGGTGGTTCATTGTATCAAAGGAACAGCCGGATGGGAACTTTATGGCAAGGTGGCCCAGCTGCGGCGGGATACCGATATCTGTATTGAAAAGATCGCATTTGGATCAATGGAGCTTGCCGAGTTTCTGGCTGAGAACCAGTATGACCGGGTCGAGCTGGTGGGGGTTGTTTCAAATATTTGTCTGATCTCGGATGCGGTACTGGCAAAGGCGGCGCTGCCGGAAGCGGAAATTATTGTTGATGCCAGCTGCGTCGCCAGCAATGAAGACCGTCTTAATGAAGCTGCATTGGATGTGATGGAAAGCATGCAGATTCGCATTATCAACCGAAGATAAAACTGGCAAAATTTCAATTCCCCGGCTGAACTTTCTGAGCTATAATAAACAAAACACAAGGAGGTAACAATGGGAACCAGTAAGGAATTTGCAGACTATGTCTGTGATCAGTTAATAGCAGCGGGAAACATCACTTGCAAAAAAATGTTTGGCGAATATGGCGTCTATCTTGACGAAAAGATTGTTGGGCTGATCTGCGATAATCAGTTTTTTCTCAAGAAAACAGAAGCAGGACGAGTCATGATTGAAGAACGCTTGACAACGGTTGAAGAAGGTCTGCCATACCCGGGTGCCAAGCCGCAGTTTTTGATTGATTCGCTGGATGACCGGGAATGGTTGGCCGAATTGCTGCGGGCCAGCTATCAGGAACTGCCAATGCCCAAGCCCAAGAAAAAGAAAAAATGATGGATCAACAAGAGTATAAGAAAACGTATAAACCATTGATCCTGTGGATGATCTTATTCATAGCAGGGAGTACCTTTATACCAGTATTGATCAATAGAACGCTTGATCAGCTATTCCAGATAACCTGGGGCGAGGGTGCCGAGGTTAGGATGGTGCTGATGTTTATGGTGATCGCCATTGATGGTTTATTGGTTATGATTTATGCTGGAGAATATGTCTATTGGATTAATGGCGGACCCGGCTTTGAGGAAGCTAAAGCAGCCGGCAGTGAAAAAAGAAAAGCCTATGCAGCTGCACATTTAAGCGTGTTTCTAAAAATGACACTGGTATGTTGTGTCTATCTCTTGTTCAGTTTGCTTTTCCATTTTCCAATCGGGATTGATATTGCCGTGATATCATCAGCTGTTGTTGTCGCGTCGATCATGACCATTCCGATTCGCTTTAACTAAAAAATTGCTGCATCGTGAGTAGCAGGGGACTTAGCTTTATTCAGTTTTAATTTGAGCACTCTTTAAATAGAGACTGTCTTTTCGACATCAATCAACAGTTCATTGTGCCTTAAAAATGAAGGGGTAAAGGGCGAATTGTAACGTGCCAGACGGAAACCACCATGAGTCTTCAGGTTCTTTCCCTCAAGCCATTTGAGTAATTTCGTTTCAAGTGCATCAAGCTTTTCTTTTTTAATCGAACCAGAAAAAGCAATTGACGCACTGACCTTTTCCTCGATTTTTTTAATTTTTATTCTTGAGTTACCAGGTTCAGGGGGTGATTCACTGGCATATTTAGCGGGCAGAACAAAGCTCGTTATTGATATGCCGGGGCCTAAGTCATTGAATACCGGGACAGTCATGGCAATTTTTTCTCGTCTGGAATTATTCCCGCTGATATAATCAAAAATCTGATTAAATCCGCTTGTGTGCTCACTTTTAAGATCTTCAATAGAAGCAGTTAGATAACTTTTATAGGCTCGCAGCTCCAATTCACCGTCTTTTTCAACAATTGCGTACTCAGGGGTTTCATAATTTGACATGATAGATCCTCCTAATCATTTATAAGCTATGACTACCCCAAAATTTGCTTTCGTAACATCCCTTCGTCTTTCTAGATTAGTATTCATGATCCGCTTCGCGCA
>JAHIQT010000049.1 GCA_018903255.1 Bacillota bacterium
CTCTTCATCTTCTGATCTTTTTTCATTCGTTTGAAGGCTTGTTTGTTATACCCTTTTTTCCTTTTGGGCGTTTATTTTATTTTTTCTTGTTTTGCGTAATTTCCTATTAAATAAAAAAAGCCCCACTCCAGAAGGAGCGGGACTGTAATTCGATGTTTATCAACTGGTTTTATAGCAATCTGGCGAAAGTGTTTTTGACCAGGGAAGAAATTGATCAATTAATTCGGGGTGGTTCACCAGATCGGTGTTGGCCATCGCTTTGAGAATGTATACCAGGTAGTTGTAGGGTTTAAGCTGATTGCTTTTAGCCGACTCGGTAAGACTATAAATCATGGCACTGGCTGTCGCACCTTCAGGGGTATTATGCATGATCCAGTTTTTTCGGCCGATTGTAAATGGCCGAATAGATCGTTCCGCACGATTGTTTGTTAATTCCAGGCGACCGTCTTGCAGGACGTTTTCCAGGTAAGTCCATTGATTCAGAGTATAATTCACGGCATTGGAGAGATAGGATTTTGGTAGGGCATTGGCCTGCATTGCAACGAGCCAGTCGTGGAAAGCCGCCATCACCGGTTTTAACAAGGTCAGCCGCTTTAGTTTTCGTTCGGCCGGAGTACAGTCGTTTAACTTTTTATCGATGTGAAAAATGGTATCACAAAACTGAACCCCTTCATACGAAGCCGCTCGTCTCTGTTCTTCTTTTGGCAAGGATTTAATGGCGTCAGAAAAGCCCCGCTTGATATGAGCCAGACAGCCGACCACCGTGATATCCGGAGACAGCCGATGATAAACCTCATATCCATCAGCATGAAGATACCCTTTATAGGTTCCCAGAAAGCTAAGTGCTGCTTCCGTACTGCGGGTGGGATGATAGTCAAAGTAGACCATCGGGGTTTCATCATGAACCCCGGTGCAGTAGACCCACATGTAACTTTGGCTGGTTGCCGGGCGATCGGTTTCATTGGCAACCTGAACGGTGGTCTCATCCCCATGCAAAATATCCCGGGTGAGCATGATTTCCCGCATCCGCTGATAGAGAAGTAAAAAGTAGTCTTCGGCACAGCGCAGCAACCAGTTTGACATGGTTTGCCGGGAGAGTGCCACACTGTAGCGTTCAAACTCCTGCTGCTGCCTGGCCAGCGGCATGGCACAGACGTACTTGGCATTGATAATCGCAGCGACCAGCTCCGGCGTTGTAAAGCTGCCGGGAATCAGGGTATTTGGCATCGCCGCACGAATAAAGGGGATTTTTAAATCAATCCCATCGTCATGTTTAGCGCATTCACGGCAGGTATAGACATGCCGATGATGTTCCTCCACTTCAAACCGGGCAGGAATAAATTTAAGCAATCGGGTGATTTCCACTTTCATGTCATGAAGGGAATGACTACAATTGGGACAGATGCGTTCCGACTCCGGCAGTTCGTGTTCAATGACAATCGTTGGCAGATTGGAGAAATCCTGTTTCCGTTTCCCCTTTGCTTTTTTATTACGGGGTTTCTTCGCATCGGCAAGGACATCGTCAAGATCCGGTTCAGCGACAGAAAAATCTGCAGCCGCTTCCGGTTCGTTGAAGAATGAGAGTTGATCTTGATCACAGCCATCGGGATAAGCGACTTTATCAGCGCCAGATCCGAATTTCTTGTGGGTCAGGAGTCGGATCTGTTCCATTGCCCAGGTCAGCTGGGTTTGCGTCTGGATCAACTGAACTTGCAGTTCGTTACAGGTTTTGAGCAGCTCATCATAGGGCAGGGATTGCATATTTAAGAGTTGAATTTTAGGGGGTTCCGCTTGATTTTTCATGAGTTTATTATACCACAAAACCGTAGAAAAGAACAGCTAAATAATCATATAAATCGCATAACAGTGCGATTTACGAGAACTTTTAAAGACTGAAAAACTTAGATTATCAAGCGCTTGTTAACGGCCCGATGGGCTTGCGGTTGTTCAAGCGACAGGCCATCCAGAAGCCAGCGCAGCTGTCTTTCGGAAATGCCTTTAACTGTCTGGGATTCATTAAACACCCATTTAAATGTACCACGGCTGAGCTTACGATAGTAAAGCCACCAGCCGTTGTTTGACCAGCGGAGGATTTTAGCTTTATCACCCTTACGGTTGAAAAACACATAGAGATGATTGGCAAAGGGATCCATATCAAAAG
>JAHIQT010000050.1 GCA_018903255.1 Bacillota bacterium
AAAGTGCCTGTTGAAAATGGTATGGATATTACGGAAGTTGGTAAAATATTCGGACTATCCTAATAATTGAAAATAGTGATAGCCAATTGACTTGGCTTTTTTCGCAAAATATAGTGTAGCAGTAAAACGAATGTGCCAATCTACAATTTATCTGATCAAGCAGTTTTACTGCACCGTTATAAATATAAAAAACACAGACCGCTTGATTGTGAGTCTGTGTTTTTTTGTGAAATAGGTTATTACATAAAAAAATTTTATGTCGAATTTTCTTTGCTAATAGAAAACATAAGGGTATAATATACATCAATATGATGAAGAATTTCTACGCCGACGATACGGTTGAAGCGATAAGGGAAATGTGATCGGGCTTGATGCGATCGATGGGTGAGAGAAAACAATCAAAATAAACCATTTATCCGAGGAGGTTAGAGATGAGAAAAAAACTGCTGGCATTTCTGATTGTATTTGCCATGGTGCTGTTTTTGGCAGCGTGTTCAGACGAGGTTGGCGGTGGGAGTGTTAGCCATAAAAACAGTGGGTTGGATACATCACTTAAGCGGAGTACCGATATGTTAGTGAGTTCTGGCGGTGAGCTGGAAATTCAGCGACTGACCCGAGCTGAAACAAAACAAATGGGCGAACCCGAAACCTGGACGATCTTTGTTTATATGTGCGGTTCTGATCTGGAAAGTGATGGCGGTCTGGCTACCATGGATCTTCAGGAGATGATTGAAGGATCGCCGTCAGGCAAGACCCGGTTTGTGGTTCAGACTGGCGGCGCCAATGCCTGGGATAATGATCTGGTTGATGATGCCTTGATCCAGCGCTTTGTGATTGAAAATCACAACATCACAGAGATTGAGGCTGTGGCAGGAGCTAATATGGGTAGTGCCAAAACCCTGGCCGAATTTTTGGACTGGGGGGTAGCCACCTATCCCGCCGAAAAAATGGGGTTGGTTTTTTGGAATCACGGCGGTGGTAGTATTACCGGGGTGTGCTTTGACGAGCAAAATGAAAACGACAGTCTATCGTTGCTGGAAATCGAGAACGCCCTGACGTCAGTTTATCCTAAGATGACGGATGCCTTTGAATTTATCGGCTTTGATGCCTGCCTGATGGGAACCCTGGAGACGGCAAATGTGATAGCACCTCATGCCCGTTATATGATTGCATCAGAAGAATTGGAGCCCGGTTATGGATGGGATTATACCGCCATTGGTAGTTTTGTCGGAGCTAATCCCGCAGCTGACGGGGCCGAACTGGGCAAGGTTGTAGTGGATTCTTTTTACGAAGCCTGTGTGGCTATCGATAGTCACAAAGAAGCGACATTATCCTGCATCGATCTTTCTAAAATCGATGAGCTGGTTTATGCCTTTAATGATGTCGCCCGGGAAATGTATCATGCCACCAATAAAACTGATCTTTTATCGACGATGGTGAAGGGGATCACATCAGCTCAGAACTTTGGCGGTAATAACAAGTCCGAAGGTTATACCAACATGGTCGATCTTGGTTCGGTGCTGAAAAAAATCACCGGGCATGTGGCGGGTACCGATCAGGCGCTGGCCGCCCTTGCGGATTGTGTGGTTTATATGAAAAACGGCAGAGACAAGGCTGATGCCCATGGTTTGGCAATCTATTACCCCTTAGCTGTGCAGGGCTCCGAGGAGCTTGCAATTTTTAAAGATATCTGTGTCAGTCCCTACTATATGTCTTTTGTCGATAAAATGGCCTATGGCAGTGATACTAACGGCGATTTTAGTGCCTACAGTGATATCGATTGGTTTGGTACAAACTCGCTTTACTGGAGTGGTAGTTATGACGAAACGGGCGGGTCAGCTTACTGGTCTGATCTGGATCAAGCAACTACCTCAGCCTATAATTTTAACGAAGATGAAACGGCGGTTTCATTTTCGTCACTCCCAGCCATTAATGCCAATGGCATGTATGGCTTTACAATTTCAGCCGATACCCTGGATTACGTCGATGCGGTTTACTGTGACGTGTTTATGGACGCTGGCGATGGCGAGACCCTGATTGAATTGGGACTCGATGATAACATCACCGCCGACTGGAATACCGGAAAATTCGAAGATAATTTTAATGGTTACTGGGTTTCGCTTCCAGATGGTCAACCCCTGGCTACCTATATTATTGAACAGGGCGATAACTATAACGTTTATACCTCTCCGGTGATGCTCAACGGGATAGACACGAATTTGCGCATAAAAATAGACTTTGCCGTTGATGGTAATTATACCATCACCATTATTGGAGCCTGGGATGGCATTGATGCGGTCACCGGTCAAGCCGCTAAAGAGATTAAAAAGCTTAAACAGGGTGACCTGATCACACCGATATATTATTCTTATAATATCAATAATGATGAAGAAGGGATTTATGAAGGCGAAGCATACACCTTCAATAATGATCCAGTGATCTATGAAGAACCGCTGGCAGTCGGTGATTATTATTATTCATTCCAGATCGATGATATTTTTGGTAGTTCCCTTTATACTGACTTTGAAATCTTTACAGTCGATGCCAATGGGGAAATATATTTTAATTAGTAACCAGTGTTAATAGAATTAATGTTAATTTAATGCAGTTTATCAAGGGCAGCCTGAGATCAAAAAAATTGATCCAGGCTGTTCTTTTAGAAGCAGTTCTTATCGGGGAATCGACAAAAAAATAAAAATTCTTTGTGGAGTTAAAGAAAAGACTTGTAAAAAATGATAAAATGAGGTACCTTAGTGTCAATAAGAGAATAATTAATGACTACAAGTGGGGGGCATTATTCTTATACTAAACAGGGTCATATTCTAACAGAATGGAGAGAGTAGATGAAAATTGGTATTATTGTATTTTCCAAAACCAACAATACGTTTTCAGTCGCTGAAAGGCTGAAGGTTGCCCTGATTGAAAAGGGTATGGATGCAGAAATTGAGCGGATTGTTCCGGAAAATGATGATCCCGGGGTTAAACCGCCGATAGAGTTTACTAATAAGCCGGATGTATCACCCTATGAGATGGTGATTTTTGCCAGCCCAGTTTGGGCCTTCTCGTTGGCGGGGGTGATGAAAGAATATCTTGAACAAGTTTCATCCCTGCAAGGGAAAAGAGTCTTCAGTTTTGTGACCAAACAGCTGGCATCTAAATTTACCGGTGGAATCAAGGCCAACCGACAGATCAAGTCAGCGGTGAACGCAAAAAATGGTATCATCGAAAAGTCCTTTATTGTCAGCTGGAAGAATAAAAATCGAGAAGCAGAGATTACCAACTTGATCTCAGAAATCCTCAAAGCAGTTTAAGGGCAGTTTCGATCGATTTAGCAAGGCAGAAAATCCAACTTGTAAAGAAAGAGCTCCTGGAGATTAATCTCCAGGAGCTCTTTTTTATTTAATAGGAAATTACGCAAAACAAGAAAAAATAAAATAAACGCCCAAA
>JAHIQT010000051.1 GCA_018903255.1 Bacillota bacterium
AAGCCATCCAGTAAATAATGTCAAGATTAGGTTCAACTTCCCCTTCTGCATAACCTAGTATACTATAAAGTTCCCTCGACCAGTAGATTTTTTTCGTTAAATAATTCATTTCCCAGTAGCCCAAATGGGCAAGATGTTGGATTTCCAGGAGTTCTTCTTTCTGTTGGCTGATATAATCATCTTTCTCATAGGTTTTTTTTAAATCTATACCAGTTATGATCATATAGTTTTTTTCTTGACCCTTTTTGTTATTTAACTTCAACGGTTTAAAGACCAGATGAATCGGGATCACCTCGCCGCTTTTATGAAAAAATTTAATATCCCTTTCGTAAACACCCTTTTCAGCAATCGCTTTACTCAATATCTCAAGTTCCTCTTCAAAAACATAGTCCATCGGAATGCGCTGAATGCTTTTGCCAATAATCTTATCTGCAGGTTTTCCCTGGTATTTCAAAAAAGCTTCATTCGCTTTATGTATAATTCCTTCTTTATCAACCACTACAACACTATCGGTGACCTGGTTGAAAATTCCTTCATACATTTTTTCCGCTTGTTCCCATTCTTGCCGCCTTTTAGTAATTTTTACAATATGATAGTATAGACCACCGGCAAAACTAAAAATAACAATGATTAAGATCGCGATCATCGCAATTATTCTTCCACCAGAAAACATATTAAACTCATTCAGCATTGCGAACACCTTACTTTCTGATGTTTCATGTTATCGGCATAACAAACCTGCCCCACTCTTTATTTAAGATGATCATCAGGATATTTGCCTTCAATTCATAGATATATTATAATACATACTATCAACAAAATCCATTGTTGACCATTATTATTTTTAAATTTGAATGAGTGGTTCTAAAACTGGTACAAAATTTATTCAGTGTAAGACATTTTGATCAGTTTTAATTGGCAACCGATCTTAAACCCATTAACTAGGGCAATCGAAATTTTAAGAATCATTTAAAAAATATATGAACTATTCTAAAAGCTTTGACAAAATTAAAAATAATGATACAATATGTTTAGCGCTTCACTGGACTACAGTATTAAAGCACTTGCTTGAACAAGGAGGTTCACATGCTTTTTAATTATACCATTGACGGATTCGAAAACATCCAACATCAGGATTATTTCGCGCTGCAACAGATCAATCATAAGCTTATGTCACTTTACCGATCCTTTGGCTATCATCAGATTTCCACCCCAACCTTTGAAACCTACGACCTGTACGTCAATGAAGATTCAATTCCCAGCGACGATCTTTTCAAGCTGGTGAATCATCAAGGAAAGGTTCTTGTCTTAAAACCAGACGCCACCCTACCGGTTACCCGGATGGCAGCCATGAACCATCCTAACTCTCAGGAGATCATCAAATTCTCATATCGAACCAATATCTATCGGAATTTTTCATCACCAGTTATCATTAAGAAAGAAATAACTCAAATTGGGATCGAATATTTCGGCAACAACAGCCCGGAATGCGACGGCGAAGTGATCGCCCTGGCGATCACTTCGCTGTTGGAAATCGGGATTGAAGATGTTCATATTGATTTAGGGCATGTCGGGTTCATCAATTTTCTTTTTGACGATCTGGCCTTTTCCCAAAAAGAAAAGACCACCCTATTTAAGTTTATTGAGAATAAAAATATCGGCGATATCGCTGACTTTCTTGAGAAACTGGCCTTACCTGATGATAAAAAAGCGATCATCTTAAAACTGCCCCTTCTCTACGGTCAACCTAAAACAGTACTTAAACAAATGGAAGCCTTATGTATCACGAATAAAATGCACCAGGTCGTAGAAAAAATCTCGGAAATCTACGCTCATCTGGAAATCATTGGCCTGGCCGACTATGTCAGTTTCGATCTTGGTTTTACCAATCAGATGAACTATTATAGTGATATCAACTTTAAAGGATATATCAACAGCTGTGGCGAACCGGTGATCAGCGGCGGACGTTACAACCATTTATCAGAAAAATTCGGTATTCCTCGTCCTGCCTGCGGTTTTGCCATCGATCTGCTCAAGGTGATTGATTACATGGAGCAACACCAGCTGCTGCCCCGGGATGACCAGAAAATCCACGTGATTTTTTATGAAAAACCACAAAAAGCGGATGCCTACAAAATAGCTGAGCAATTGCGATCTAGAGGGTCCATTGCAGAAGTTTTCCTGCTGAATGAAACGAAAGAATCACAGGTGTCGTCTTTCCAGGCAAATGCTCTTTATAAAAATGCCGCGTTGTACTTCCTGGCCGGTGGCAAACTCTTATCCGAACATAATGGAGAATTCACAGAAATCAAAGCAATCGATGAAGAATGCGAGGTGGCTTAAATGGTAATCCGATTCGCCCTGGCCAAGGGCCGTGTCGCCAAAAAAGCGATTGAACTGTTAATCGATCTGGGTTATATTTTTGAAGACTACTCGGAAAAAAGTCGGAAGCTGATTTTTACCGATACCTCTGGTACGATTGAGTTTTTTCTGGTGAAATCACCGGATGTACCCACCTATGTGGAAAAAGGTGCAGCCGATATTGGTATTGTCGGCAAAGACGTGCTACTGGAACACCCAGCCCAGGTTTATGAGATGCTAAACCTTGATATCGGCAAATGTAAAATGTGTGTGGCTGGCTTTGAAAACCACCCCATTCCCTACGGCAAAAAAATGGTAGTCGGCACCAAATACCCGGTTATTGCCAAAGATTATTTCCATACTAAGAATCAATTGGTTGACATCATTAAAATCAACGGTTCGGTGGAGCTGGCTCCACTGATTGGTTTGGCTGACTGTATTGTCGATATCGTTGAAAGCGGCAGCACCTTAAAAGAAAATGGCTTATCCGTTTTAGCAGAAATCTGCGAGATCAGCTCCCGACTAATTGTCAATCAGGTCAGCCTAAAAACCAAGCGGGAGATGATCGATCCCATTATCAAGGCATTTGAAAACCAGCTATAGTTTTAACAAACTATTACAAGAGCTGGTTATTTAATTAAATCGAGAGGAACAAAATGAAAACTATCATCTATAAACAAGGCATGGATCTTGACACTATCTTAAAACGCAACGAAGACGAGCGGGAGGATATTCGCAACGCCGTTCTGGAAATTATTAAAGGGGTAAAAAAAGACGGTAATGCCGCCCTTTTGTATTATACTCAGGCGCTTGATCACTGTGTCCTCACCCACCTGCAAGTCACTGAGGAAGAAATCGAAGAAGCCTTCTCCGCGGTTGCGGATGACCTTCTGGATATCATCCGTGAGGCGGCCGCGAACATTCGTGATTTTCACGAAAAACAGCTGGAAACAACCTGGACCTACACACCTAAACCAGGGGTCATACTGGGTCAGCACATCACCCCGATTGAGCGGGTGGGCCTCTACGTCCCCGGCGGCAAAGCCACCTACCCTTCGACGGTGCTGATGGATGCGATTCCAGCACTAGTGGCCGGTGTCGAATCACTCGTGATGGTGACCCCACCGGGAAGGGATGGAAAAATTAACCCCACGATTCTGGCTGCCGCAAAAATTGCCGGCGTCCATGAAATTTACAAAATCGGCGGCGCACAAGCGGTTGCCGCCTTGGCCTACGGTACGGAAACGATTATGCCAGTCAATAAGATTGTCGGCCCCGGTAATATTTACGTAGCCACCGCGAAAAAAGAAGTTTTTGGCAAGGTCGATATTGACATGATCGCCGGTCCCAGCGAGGTCCTGATCATTGCCGATGAAAATGCCAACCCGGTTTATGCAGCCGCTGACCTATTGTCTCAAGCCGAACACGACGAACTGGCCATGCCGATTCTGGTGACTACCTCTGAAGAACTGGGCGCTCAAGTGATTGAAGAAGTCTACCGACAGATCAGTGAAGACTTAGACCGCAAAGAAATTGCCAAAAAATCAGTCGATGATTATGGCTTTGTCTTCATTGTTAAGGATCTGGACGAAGCCTTTGAGCTGTCTAACCAGATTGCGCCCGAGCATCTGGAACTCCTGATCGAACACCCCATGGATTCTCTGGAAAAAATAAAAAATGCTGGTGCCATCTTTATGGGCGCCTACACCCCAGAACCCCTGGGTGATTATTTTGCCGGTCCTAACCACACCCTGCCAACCTCTGGTACAGCCAAATTCTCGTCACCGCTGGGCGTCTATGACTATCTAAAAAAATCCAGCATTTTATCCTATGATCAGGCCGCATTGCAATCAGTCTATACAAAGGTTGCCACCTTCGCCCGATCCGAAGGATTAGATGCCCACGCCAAAGCAGTTGAAAGGCGGTTTGAAGACTAATGGAATCACTGATAAGAAAAAATATTCAACAATTGAATGCCTACAAGGTGGACGCCCCGCAGTTTGAGATCATCGTCAATGCCAATGAAAGTCCCTATGACTTCCCCATGCAACTTAAACGAAAATTCTGCGACGAGATCTGTAACACCGATTTAAACCGCTATCCAGAGGCCTGTTTTCCGGAACTGATCACTGCCATCATTGACTATACCGGTGTTCCCGGAGAGGGTGTTATCTGTGGCTCCGGCTCTGACGAGCTGATTGCGATGATCAATCAGGCCTTTGTCGATCCCGGTGATGTTGTGGTTTCCCACTCGCCTTCTTTTGCCATGTATGACATCTGGGCCACCATTGCTAACGCCAGACATATTATGGTACCCGATCTGCCGGGGCACATTCCCGATGTGGCAGGCATGATTGCGGCCGCAAACGAGAATCAGGCCAAACTACTTTACATCTGTAACCCCAACAACCCGACCGGCTACATTTTTAGTCGAGCGGATATTATTAAAATGCTAGATTCGGTTCCGGCGCTGGTGGTTCTGGACGAAGCCTATATTGAGTTCTTTGGTGAGTCAGGTGTTGATCTACTGGAAAAATATCCCCGGCTGCTGATACTACGAACCTTATCCAAAGCCTTCGGTCTAGCCGGCATTCGCTGCGGCTATGCCCTCGGAAACAAGGATGTTATTGATATTCTTTACAAGGTTAAGGGACCCTACAACCTTAATGTTCTGACTCAGAAGCTGGCCGTCATCGCCTTAAAAAATCACGCTGCGATCCTTAAAAATTTGACGATTTTAAAGGAAGAACGCCAAAAAGTCATGCGTGTGCTAGAAACCTTCCCCAGCCTGACCCTTTATCCCTCTGGGGCGAATTTTATTTATTTTGAAACTGAGCGAGCCGAAGCCATCTATCAAGCGCTTCTGAAACGAAACATCCTGATTAAGCGCTTTATTGAATCGGACTCCACTCCCGGCAGTATTCGTTTTTCGATCGGCAAACCCCAGGAAAACCAAAAGGTTCTGGATATTATCAAGGAGGTCGTGTACAATGAAGCGTAAAAGCACATTAAGCCGATCCACCACTGAGACTGAAATTTCACTTTCGCTCAATCTTGACGGATCCGGTCTAGCCAAGATCAACACTGGCGTAGGTTTTTTTGATCATATGCTGACGCTTTTCACCAAACACGGCAAATTTGATCTGACCATCGATGCCCATGGTGACGAAGCTGACAACCACCATGCCATCGAAGACATTGGTATTCTGCTGGGAAAAGCCTTTTATGATGCCTTGGGTGACAAGGCCGGCATCAATCGCTATGCTTTTGCCTACACCCCCATGGACGAGGCACTGTGCCGCACCTGCGTTGATATCAGCGGTCGCAGTTATCTTGTTTTCGATGTTCCCCTGACCCGGGAATTTATTGGCGACTTTGAAACTGAAATGTTGGAGGAATTTTTCCTAGCCTTTACCAATAATAGCAAAATAACGATCCATGTGGCTTCCCTATATGGCAAGAATAACCACCATATTGTGGAAGGAATTTTTAAATCACTAGGGCGAACGCTAAGTGATGCCTGCACGATCGAAGCCGGCAATACCGAAATTCCATCCACTAAAGGAATAATAGAATAACAGGAGGACAACTATTGATCGCAATTGTCGACTACGATGTCGGAAATCTAAAAAATGTTTATACAGCCCTGGGTGACGTCGGTCTTTCCGGCACCATCACCCGCGATAAAAAGGTTCTGGATGCGGCTGACGCCATCATTTTGCCGGGAGTTGGAGCTTTCTCCGACGCCATTGATAATCTGAAAAAGTTTGATCTCATTGATGCCCTTAATAACAATGTCAAAAAGGGCAAAATCTTGATGGGAATCTGCCTCGGCATGCAGCTACTTTTTGATAAAAGCTATGAGGACGGCGAATTTTCGGGACTCTCCTACATCCCCGGAGAAATCGTTAAGTTCGACGCCCCCGGGATAAAAATTCCCCATATGGGCTGGAACAGTCTGGTGATCAACCAAGGCAGCCCATTGGTCAAAAACATTGGTAAAGAAGACTACGTCTACTTTGTCCATTCCTACTATGCCAAACCGGAGAACTTTGATGATGTGGTGGCTTATGCCGAATACAGTGTCAAGGTACCTGCTATTGTAAAGAAAGACAACATCATTGGCATGCAGTTTCATCCGGAAAAAAGCTCCAATGTGGGCTTCCAACTACTCAAGAACTTTAAGGAGATGATATCATGATTGTATTTCCAGCTATCGATTTGAAAAACGGCAAATGCGTCCGCCTGATGCAAGGGCAGAAGGATGCCGAAACTATTTATTTTGACAACCCCGTAGATGTCGCCCTGAAATGGCAGTCCAAGGGTGCCCAGTATCTGCATTTAGTGGATCTTGATGGTGCCTTTGACGGCCAACCAAAAAATCTGGAGCTGGTTAAAGACATTGTCGGCGCTCTCGACATTCCGGTGGAACTTGGCGGTGGCATTCGAACCCTGGACATCGCTAAGGACTATCTCGACAGTGGTGTGGCTCGGATCATCATTGGTACCCAGGCCGTTAAAGATTTCGAATTCATCATTAAACTGCTGGATCTCTATGATGAAAAAGTCTGCGTTTCAATTGATGCCAAAAATGGTTTGGTCTGTACCGAAGGCTGGGTCGAAAGTAGCAATATTGAGGCCCTTGAACTGGCCAGCAACTTAGAAAAGCTGGGGCTATCGACCCTGGTTTACACCGACATATCAAAA
>JAHIQT010000052.1 GCA_018903255.1 Bacillota bacterium
CAGCTACCACACTCATCGTTCGATTTTCGAAACCGCTAATATTTAATGGATGAATGATGATTATATTCCCCACAACCTGTTCATAATTCCGAATATACTGGGATTGAAACAGCCATTCAATTAGCCCAGGAATTCTTGCCTGAACAGGTTGTGGGGAATATAATCATCATTCATCCATTAAATATTAGCGGTTTCGAAAATCGAACGATGAGTGTGGTAGCTGAGGATGGGAAAAACCTAAATCGTATTTTCCCCGGAGATCCAGATGGCACCGAGGGTGATAAGATCTGTCACTTCCTGGTCACGGCATTTTTCAGCCAGGCTGATTTTTATATTGATCTCCATGCCGGGGATGGCTATGAATCCCTGAACCCCTATGTCTATTATCTTGGGGCAGCGGCAGCGGAGGTGGTGGCACAAGCAAAAGCCATGGCTCAAAAAGTAAATGTCCCTTATATGGTTCGATCCGATATTGCAAGCGGAGGCGCTTATAATTATGCCGGTTCCTGCGGTATCCCCAGCATTCTGATTGAGCGTGGCGGTGAAGCCCGATGGTCAGAAGCAGAAGTAGCGCTGTATAAAGCGGATGTTAAAAATGTCCTTCATCATTTGGCGGTGCTTGGGGGAAAGGTAAAAGCGAATGAAAATAAGCCGGTTGATATCAGTGACGTGGTTTATGAAAATGCAGCGTTTACCGGGTGTTGGTATCCCCGGAAAAAATCCGGCGAAACGTTCAAAAAAGGTGAGGAATTAGGGGTAATCAAAGACTATTTTGGAAAGCTGCAACAGACCTGCATCGCCAAATACGATGGGGTGATTCTGTATCAGGTGAGTTCGTTAGCTATTTTAAGAGACGAACCGATGATTGCCTATGGAAGAATTGATCATTAGAAGCAAAATCGGATCGCTATTTTTTTAACAAAAGCGGCTGAGATTTTATTGGTTTGAATGGATAAAAAGATGACACCACGTGATATAACACCAGAAAGAGAAGTTACCTTGAGATGAAAGACAATCGATTTAAGAAGGTTTGTGACATGATTGAATTAAAACAATTAAAATATTTTGTTGTTTGTGCCGATGTGGGTTCTTTTAGTAAAGCGGCAGAAATATTATATACCACTCAGCCCAATGTGAGTAAAGCCATTAAAGCGCTAGAAGAACATCTGGGCTTTGATCTGTTTCACCGGAAAAGCCGCGGAATTTTACTTTCCAGCAGGGGTAAGCACGTCTATGAGTATGCCTGCAAAGCCATTGAAAACATTGAAATGCTGTCTTCTTTTTCGCAAACAGATCGGATTGAACAATTGCAGATCTCCAGTAATCCCAGTGCCTGGATAGCCAATGTTTTTGCAGATTTTTACAATCAGTTTCATGTGGAACGGCTTCATTTTCAACTGTATTCAGCTTCGGTGGAGGATATTATTAAACGGGTGGCCAGTTACCAGGACGAAATCGGCTTTGTCTATGTAATGAGCAATCAGAATACCGCCTTTCAATATGTATTATCCAGAAATCATCTGGAATTTGTGGAGCTCAAAAAAACCCAGGTGGTGCTTTATCTTGGACAAGAACATCCGCTTTATACTGCAAAAGAAATTAGTGAAGAGGAATTAAAAACACTGAAACTGGTTCAGTGTTATGAGGACGAATTTGATCTCAATAACTACTGGAAAATAACCAATCCCCAGGGAAAGGATATGCCCACACTAGAAAGTGTCGTGGTCACCAACAGCGATTGCGTGATGCAGCAGCTGCTGCAAACCACCGATCTTGCCAATATCAGCAGCGGTTATATCACCGATCAGGTGGATGAAAAAGAAATCAATGGGATCCCTCTCTACGAAAAAGAAAATGTGGTGATGTTTGGCTATATTAAAAGATCAGCTGAAGATCTCAGTAACTGGGGAAACAAATTTATTGAATTCATCATCAGCAATCTGGAGTCGTAAAAGCAAAGACAAGGAAATCCCAATAAGATGAAGGAATGTTTAAGTATGCAAAATTGGAATAGCCAAAGACCCCTGAGGGGGGTTGTAAAGCAAAAACTTCAATGTTAGAATATCAAATAGAATGTATGAATAACCGTAAGAAACTAATCATATTTAAATAAGTATCACGATATTATTGAAATAGTATCGTATAACAAAATTGAATAAGTCGTTATGAGTGCTATTGAATAGAAATTCAATAGAGAATAGGAAAATGGGTTGAAATCCCATGCTGTCCCGCAACTGTAAGTGAGGAGTCGATTTCATGATGTCACTGGTATTTGTCGATACCGGGAAGACGAAATCAAGATGATGATCCGCAAGCCAGAAGACCTGCTTATAATGAGATTCGTTGTTGACCTACGAGAAGGATAGGTAGATGGATGTTAAACGCTTATAATGGTGAATTCTGCCTTATTGTGCCGATGACTCCTTATCTTTTTCGAGATAAGGAGTTTTTTTAAGCCAATTTATATGAGACTAAAAAAGAAGACGAGCTGCGATCTTTTTCATGAAGGGTTGGATTAATAAAATAGAAAGAGAAGAGAAAACATGTGCTATGCAAGAAAGGTATAACAGAAAATGAAAAAATATATTGGGAAACGTTTATTTCAGTTGATTCCCATCATTCTGGGAATCACCCTTTTATCATTCACCCTGATGCAGACTGCAGCGGGAGATGCGGTGGATGCGCTATATGACAATAGTGGGGGCGTGTCCGAAGCTGTCAAAGCAGAAAAACGGGAAGAGTTGGGATTAGATCAGCCTTTTTTAATTCAATATACGACGTGGTTGGGCGGTGTGGTCACCGGGGATATGGGGGTTTCCTATATTTCTAATAAACCGGTCTTCGATACCTTTGTTTCAAAACTACCGGCAACGATCTTCTTGACCCTGACTTCGATTCTACTTACCGTTCTGATTTCCATCCCCTTTGGAATTTTATCGGCAGTCCGTCACAATCGATTCACCGACTACCTGATTCGTTTTTTCAGTTTTATTGGAAATTCCCTGCCTGGTTTCTTTGTTTCACTGCTGCTCATTTATTTTTTTGCCTTAAAACTCAAACTGTTTCCGGTGATGGGGAGCGGCGGCTGGAAGAGTATTGTCTTACCGACGCTGACGCTGGCGATTGCCATGGCGTCCAAATATACCAGACAAGTTCGCACCACGGTGTTAGAAGAACTGGATAAAGATTATGTTCTTGGGGCCCGGGCCAGAGGGGTAAAGGAGCCGGTGGTGCTTTATGCCAGTGTGCTAAAATCGTCAATGCTAACGATTATTACCCTGTTAGCGCTTTCGATTGGATCATTGTTGGGCGGTACCGCCATTGTTGAATCGATTTTCATGTGGGATGGCGTGGGTAAACTGGCAGTAGATTCGATTATGATGCGGGACTACCCGATGATTCAGGCCTATGTGATCTGGATGGCACTTATTTATGTGCTGGTCAACCTGATTACCGATCTGATGTATCATTATCTTGATCCCCGAATTCGACTGGAACAGGAGGTTTAGGCATGGAATTGACAACCGTTAAAGCGACGACAATTAAGATCAGAACCCATAAAAAACAGCAAGACCGGATCATGATCAAACTATTCATTTTTTTGGCGCTGGTGATATTGCTGCTTTTAATAGCTGCTTTTGCAGCGCAGTTGGTGCCATACGATCCTTACGCCCAGGATCTGACTATTGCATTGAAGCCGCCCAGTCAGGCGCATCCTTTGGGAACTGATCGCTATGGCCGGGATATGTTATCCCGGGTGATGATGGGCGGTCAAACCACCATTTACTCAGCCTTGCTACTGGTGGGGGTGATTACCACTTTTGGCACTCTGGTGGGGTTATTTTGCGGTTATAAGGGCGGCAAAATCGATTCATTCATCATGCGGGTATCCGACATTTTTCTGGCGTTTCCCGGCATGGTTTTTGCCATTGCCGTGGCCGGAGTCTTAGGCGGCGGTATCATCAATGCGGTGGTCGCCCTGGCCTGTATTTCTTGGCCAAAGTTTGCCCGGCTGGCCAGAGGACAGGTGTTAGCGATTAAGAATATGCCCTATATTTCGGCAGCCAAACTCAGTGGTTCCCGGGCCACGAAAATTGTCTTTAAACATATCTTACCAAATATAACCGGCCCGATTCTGGTTACTGCGACCCTGGATATTGGCACCATGATGATGGAACTGGCCGGGTTATCATTTTTAGGTTTGGGAGCCATGCCGCCCATTGCCGAATGGGGATCAATGATGAGTGATGGACGGAGTATGTTACAGACCGCACCATGGGTAATTCTAGCACCAGGTTGTGCTATTTTTATAACAGTAATGTTGTTTAACTTACTGGGGGATACCGTACGAGACGTGCTGGATCCCAAAACAAAAAAAAGACCAAACAGGAGGAGAAAATGAAAAAGAAAAGTAAAATGTTGACATTATTGTTGACCGGCGTTTTGGTTGCCGGGATGCTAACCGGTTGTGGAAGTGCGACAAGCGGGAAAAGTGCCGCAGAGAAGGTGTTCAATTATGGCACCACCGCTTATGGAGTGGCCATGGGAAATGCGGGTTTAAATCCCCATGAAGGTTACAGCGGTTGGTCCACGGTTCGGTATGGGGTCGGGGAAACATTATTCAAGTTCAATGAATCGATGGAACTGGAACCATGGCTGGCAAAAGACTTTGAACAGATCGATGAATATACCGTGAAAATTAATTTAAGAGATGATGTTAATTTTTCAAATGGGAAGAAAATGACCGGGGAATCGGTAAAAGCCTGTCTGGAAGATCTGATTGCCAAACATGACCGGGCCCCCAAAGATTTGCAGATCAAATCGATCACAGCTGATGGCCAGAGTATTACCCTTGTTTCTGAAAACAAGGTGCCAGGTCTGGTTAACTACCTCTGTGACCCCTACGGTGCCATTATTGATATGGAAGCCGGCGTTTCAGCCGATAAAAATGTCGTGGGAACCGGTCCTTACGTGGCTAAAACTGTCACTGACACCGAAATTAATCTGGCCGCCAACATGGATTACTGGGGTGGCAAACCGCATGTCGGAACTGTTAATGTGAAGAGCATTACCGACGGAGACACCTTGACCATGGCCATGCAGAGTGGCGAAATCGACGCCACCCAGGGACTGCCTTACGCCAGTCTGGAGCTGTTTCAGAATAATGACGACTATACCATCAGTTCAACCAATACTTCCCGGGTTTATCAGGCGTGCTTGAATTACAACTCGACTGTGATTAAAGACGATGCTGTTCGTAAAGCGATGGCCATGAGTATGGATAAGGATGGCTTCACCTCAGTGTTACTTCAAGGTAATGGAACGCCAGCGGTTGGCCCATTCCCAGCCAACTTTACCTTTGGTGGTGATGCAGTGAAGGACGCCAGCTATGATATCGAAGGGGCTAAGAAAGTTCTGGAAGCAGCCGGATGGGTTGATACCGATGGTGATGGTATCCGAGAAAAAGACGGCCAGAAGCTATCAATTAAATGGCTGACCTACACTTCCCGACAGGAACTGCCGCTGTTGGCCGAATCGGTTCAGGCGACCTATAAACAAGCGGGTATCGACGTTCAGGTCAACGCCACCGACAGTTATAAAGATTTCCTCAAAGCAGGGGATTACGATGTCTTTGCCAATGCCTTTGTCACTGCCCCCACCGGAGATCCCCAATACTATTTCACGACCCATGTGGTTGACGGTTCTGACTATAATCGCGGACACTACCATAATGATCAGGTTGAGGCACTGGTCGCCCAGCTGCGAACTGAATTTGATGCTGAAAAACGAGGGGACCTGGCGGTTCAGATAGCCCAGCAGGTTGTCAATGACAATGCTTACATTTATGCATCACATTTAAAAATGTCCTTTGTAATGAAGAAAGGGGTCACTGGTTTTACCGCCCACCCATCGGATTATTATGAAATTACAGCCGATCTGGACATCAATGAGTAATTGATTCTGGACCAAAGGAAGGTAACATGAGCCAACCATTATTGGCATTAAAAAATGTAGACATCTCTTATGATGAGCAGCCGATGGTCACCAATATGAATCTAAAGATGGAGCATGGTGAAATTCTTGGGATTGTGGGCGAATCCGGCAGTGGAAAAAGTACGCTGATCAAAGCGGCGATGGGTCTTTTAGACCCTGCCGGTTTGGTCAATCGAGGCGATATTTTTTATAAAAATCAGAATGTCCTGAACATGAATGCAGAAAAACTCAGAGCGCTGCGAGGGCCGGAAATGGGGATGATTTTTCAAAATTGCGGCAGCGCTCTATGCCCTATTCGGACCATCGGCGCTCAGCTCTATGAAACCATGGAACAGCACGGCATTAAAGACAAACAAGAGGTTGACAGCCGGGCGAAGGCCTTATTTAAAAAATTCAATCTGGTTGACAGTGATCGTATCTTAAACAGCTATCCCTTTGAACTATCCGGGGGCATGAATCAACGGGTTGGTATTGTCATGGCCATGATTCTAAAACCGGATCTGCTCTTTGCGGATGAACCCACCTCCGCTCTGGATGTGACGGTTCAGGCCCAGGTCATTCGGGAAATGATCAAGCTGAGGGATGATTTTGGAACAGGTATTGTCATTGTTACCCATAATATTGGGGTGGTCTCATATATGGCGGATAAGGTTGCGGTGATGTATAAGGGTCAACTGGTGGAATACGGAAATACCCGTGATGTGATCGACAATCCCCAGGAGGCTTATACCAGACAGTTGATTCAGGCCGTACCGAGAATCAGAAAGGGTTAATAGCATGAAATCGGTATTAGAAGTCAGACATTTAAAAAAAGCCTATCAGCATGGCAAAGAAACCGTTCAAGCGGTGGATGATGTCAGTTTTCAGATCCATACCGGCGAATGCCTGGGACTGGTTGGTGAAAGTGGCTGCGGTAAAAGTACCATTGCCAAAATGGTCACCCGGCTGGAATCCCCGGATGCAGGAGAAATTTTTCTCAATGACAGGGAAATTACCAGGGTGAGTGGTAAAGCGTTGAGAACAGTCTATCAGCAGATGCAAATGGTTTTTCAAATGCCGGTGGATTCTTTCAATCCCAGAATTAAACTGGGGGAAGGCATTAGGGAAAGCTTGATCAATCAGGGCATGGGGCGACGTGAAGCTAAGACAAAAGCCTGGGAATATCTTGAAATCTGCGGTTTAGACAAAACATTTGCCGACCGTTATCCCCATCAGGTCAGTGGCGGCGAATGTCAACGGGCCTCGATTGCAAGAGCCATTGCGATCAAACCATGCCTGGTGATTTGTGACGAAGCCACCAGCGCTCTGGATGTGACCGTCCAGGCCCAGATCATCAAAATGCTGAAAAGATTAAAAAAAGAACTGGGGATGTCCTACCTGTTCATCTGCCATGATCTGGCGCTGGTACAGGAAATTTGCGACCGGGTAATGGTCATGCAAAACGGCACTATTGTTGAACAGGGAATTCCGGATGACATTATTATGCGTCCCCGGGAAGCCTATACGAAAAAACTGATTGACTCCATTTTTTAGGATAGTGATCAAAGGAAGTATTTCAATGCTAAATAGATACCCCCCTTAACTGTCAAGGATAGTTTTTCAATCAGCTATGTCAAGGATAGTTTTTCAATCAGCTATTGACAAATATTGTTAATTATAGTAACATACCAACAATTGCGATAAAAAAATGCAAGTGAAGCTAACAAATGAATATGCTTAATTTAACCGTGAAGGTTGATGTTTCTACAGTAGTAGGTATCAATTTTTGCGGTTTTTTTTTGGAAAAAATCAATAAAGGAATTTGGGGAAAAGGAATGAATAAAACACTAAAAAGAATTCGAAATATTTTTGATCGCAATAATCCTAATATAGTTGCTATTATTATCATCCTGATGATTCTCGCAGTTGCGACCATTGTACTGGCTGTGGGATTGGGCCCGGTAAAGGTTTCGCCAGCAAATGTTGCTAATATAATCTTAAGTCAGGTTCCGTTTTTGAGTGGCAGTATCCCTCATACCTGGACAGATCTGGATTATAACATCGTCTGGGGTCTACGGCTACCGAGGGTTTTATTGGGTATGATCGTTGGAGCTTCACTGGCGGTGGTAGGGGTAACCATGCAGGCGCTGGTCAGAAATCATCTGGCCGATCCCTTTATTCTGGGGGTTTCTTCCGGGGCGGCAGCAACAGCAACCCTGGGTATGCTGTTTGGGGTCTTTGCCATTTTAGGGGAGTATTCATTATCGATCAGTGCTTTTTTAGGTGCGGGTTTAACGATCATTTTTGTGTATACGATTTCTCGGGTAAATGGCCGAATTAATATCACCCAATTGTTACTATCAGGGGTGGCCATTTCCATGATTATGGATGCCATCACTCAAATTATTATCTTGAGTGCTCCCAATGCGCTAGGTTTACATAATGCGTCATTTTGGATGTCAGGAAGCTTGGC
This sequence comes from Bacillota bacterium, assembly GCA_018903255.1. GTDB lineage: Bacteria > Bacillota > Clostridia > Eubacteriales > Eubacteriaceae > Acetobacterium. Next base: position 8,447 of record JAHIQT010000052.1, read on the forward strand.
TGGTGCCAAGTGGGGATATTTATCTTTGCCACTGGTGGTAATGTTACTTTGTTTAGCGGTGCTGCTAATAAACTATCGGAGTTTGAATGTATTGCTTTTAGGTGAAGAAGCCGCCGGATCATTGGGGATTAATGTCAAGTCTACACAGAAGATGCTAATTTTAGTTGCATCACTGATGTCGGGTGTTACCATCGCAGTTAGCGGAGCGATTGGTTTTGTGGGTCTGATGGTACCCCATATCACCCGTCTCCTGATCGGTTCCAATCATAAAAATGTGCTGCCGGTATCTGCTCTTTTGGGTGGCATCCTGGTGGTTTGGGTGGATGTGGCAGCCCGGATGGTGATTGCTCCGGAAGAGTTACCAGTAGGGATTTTGACAGCGTTGTTTGGGGGACCATTATTTATCTGGTTGTTGAAACGAAATACGAAGGAAGTGTAATGCGATATGGACACACGTCTACAAATAGAAAATCTGACCTTTGCCTACTCAAATAAGGATATCATTAATGAGGTCAATATCAGTGTGAAAAAGGGCGAATTTGTGGGGCTGATCGGTCCCAATGGCAGTGGGAAATCGACGGTTTTAAAAAACCTCTATCGGGCCTTGGATCCGGATCGGGGCAGTGTTCATCTGGATGGCGAAAATCTGTTTAAAATGTCGCATAAAGCATCGGCTGAAAAAATCGGAGTTGTTGGACAGGAGAATATGGTTCCCTTTGATTTCAAGGTTGAGGAAATTGTTGCCATGGGGCGCAGTCCTCATAAAAAGCTGTTTGATCCCGATACTAAAAAAGACCACGAGATTGTCATGCATGCCCTAGCTCATCTGGGCATGGCGGATGTGGCCAAACGTAGTTACCTGAATCTTTCGGGAGGCGAAAAACAGCGGGTTCTAATTGCCCGGGTGATTGCCCAGGAAACGGACTTTTTAATTCTGGATGAACCAACGAACCATCTGGATATCAGTTACCAGCTACAGATTTTTGACCTGGTTAAACGCCTGGAAGTGACCGTGTTATCGGCTATCCACGACTTAAACATGGCAGCTATGTATTGTGACCGTATCTATGTACTAAAAGATGGGAAAATTTTCTTTAGCGGAACGCCAGAAGAAGTTTTAACGGTTCAACTTATTCGCGAGGTTTACGGCATTGAATCGGATGTAACAATACATCCACTCACTCAAAAATTGGCAATTACTTTTTTGCCGGAAAGCCTAAAATATAATTAAAGGAGAAAAGAATGAAAAAGAAATTAATGTCCTTAATGGTGGCGCTTGTGGTATTGGTAGTTGCACCAGTGCTGAGCGCCTGTAGTGGCACGGCAACGCAGTCGACGGGTTCGGCAAGCAGTAGTGATTATCAAAAGCTGACCTTTGATAATTATGGTCGGGAAGTTGTTGTTGAAATGTGAACTTCCTATAAATTTTCCGACTCGATTAAATAACAAATAGAGATTTTCTAAAAAAAGCCCAGAAATTGGGCTTTTTTTATGTCTTCTATTGCAAAAAAGCGTGTGTGATGTTATACTATATTTAGTCGGAAATGCAACTAAAGAAAGGATCCGTTATGTACCTCGATTTTCTAGTAAAAACACCAGATGTAGCAGGCA
>JAHIQT010000053.1 GCA_018903255.1 Bacillota bacterium
ATTGCTTTGACTATGCATAATTTAACGGGCATCTCTATATTGAATAATATCTCTATTCTTCGATCTACAATTAAAAAGCAAATACTATTTAACAATTCTCACCCAGTAATTATTGCTTCCTGACGCAGTTGGATCCGTCGGAGGCGTTATTGAAGCATTCTCACTTGTCCAGATATAGACTGCATTACCATATTCATACAGGTTGCCAAATGTAGGCGGCGCTACTAACCAAGCCGAACTAGCAACATTCCCGGCTTTATAAAGGGGTGTCGAGTCCGTTATTTTAATAAACTTTTTCTTTTCTTCCGGGCTCAAGGCGCGATAAAAGTTATCTGTTGACTCATACCAACCAGAAAAACCCTGATCCAACTTCCCAACCGACACATAGGTACCAGCCTCTGCCATCCAACCCCATAGTATTGGCCAATTTATATAGCTGTAAACCACGCCAATTTCCGTTCGTGCCCTCCACCATGTGAAATTCCACGTAACTGGATCCCATGAAAGATACCACATTGGATCCCAATTTTGATAAGCGTTCCAGAAATAACTATTAACATCGCCGATCGTGCCGACATTTCCAATTGCAATAAATCTGGCTGTGTAGGTTGCCTGGCTATATACTCCATTTACTGGTTGCGGATAAAAAGTCATTTCTGACCCCACGATGGCCCCAGAACTGTCAACCCAATTTGAGAACTTGTTGCCCGCCGCCGGCGTTGCGGTTGAGCCAACCGCCATAACCACCGTTCCTGCTAGTTCCTTGATCTCTTCACTGTCAGGACTCACGCTACCACGATCATCTGGTTCGGCTCTATAGGTGATGGTAACTTTATTTTCGCTGAAATTAGCCGTGTAGGTTGCTGATTCATATTTCTCGGCATTTTTACTTGGTTTGAAAGTCGCCTCGGTACTCACAATCGCACCATTTTTTGTCCAGTTAACAAAGGTATAACCAGCGTTAGCAGATGCCGTTGATCCGCTCACGCTTAGAGCACTGGCATCGATCGTTTCACTGTTTGTCGAAACTGAACCCCCAGCTGCTGCCAGATAGTTAATGGTCACGTTGTTGCCTTCGACCACATCGGGGTTTATATCGGGTATCATCCCATCGTGTTTATCGCAATAGACATTTATGTTGCCATTATCTGTCTGGGTGTAATAGTTACCGCCGTCTTGACAAATACCGGCAACCATTTTTTTGCCATCTTTTTCGATTATCTTAATATCAGATGCCGATCCTGATTGAAGATCGACATTAAATTCATCAAAAATAGCTTCATAAAAAATTTTATTTCTTTGGGTCTCGTTAATTAGCACTCTCCTGGTTGGTGAATCGGTTAGCTCTTTTTGTGCCTGCTGACAATCTCGAGTAAGCATTGCCGTATAGGCGGCACATTCTTTTGCCTGGGAATCCTTCACAAATCCCAGATAGGTGGGTATGGCAAACGCCGCTAAAACTGCCAGGATTACTAAAGTCACAATCACTTCAATCATCGTAAAACCATCTCTGTTTTTATTAATACCCACGTTTACAAACATCAGCCGCCACCAGCTCTTTCCTTATAACTTTATAACCCCTTAGTAGTACAACCTCACAAATACCTGCTTTTAATGTCATTAACGTACCATTTATATTATCTAGTCTAAACCTGATCGTCCAATGTCAACACCAGGTATTGTTTGGCCGAACCGTTAAGCGCTCCCTGGCTAAATGCCGGTAAATTATTGTTGCTTTGTCTGATATTGTTCATGACAACCCCACCGCTCAAGGTTGTCATGCTGGTATCTATCGGTATCAGCCCATAATTCAGGGTTACCGTTTCACTGCTCCCGGTTACCCGCACCGTTATATTTGATATCTGGGGAATGGCATGGTCAATCCGTGAATACTGTTTTCCCCCAGATGCATCAAGCACAGGATTGCCAGCACTGTCAACAATTAAGGTCATGATGACTTCTTCGCAGGTACCATCCGCTTTAAACCCAATACTGTAACTCTCCTTTAATGCCGTTTGCGGCGTGTTGGATATTGCTACGCCTGTTGTCACTGCCAATACCTTTTGCAGATTCGTTTCCACATTCGTGATCGAGCCCTCTTTATTGCTGATGGCCTCGCTACGCACATAAATTTTCTGAGACATTAGAAAAACCGAAGAGATGGTTGCCAGCAAAATCCCCGTGATCAGCAGCGCTACCAAAAGTTCAATAAGGGTAAAACCTTTTTTCGATCTTAAAGCATCTAATTTTTTCATGCCCAGACCCCGCCTTTTTTGGCAAAGGCTTTTAGATCAATATAAGATTCGTCATTATTGTAATACACTCGAACTCGAATGGTATAAACAACATAGTCTACTGCCTTCCCATCGACAACCTTTGGAACCGTAGCTGCTTCAACAATATATTGTTTTCTATAATCACTCGATTGTTCCGGTGCTGTTATGGTCTTCGGATCCACAAAACTACCATTTATTTTTTTTGCACCTACGACAGACAAAGCACCTGGTTCTATATTTGCCGACAATTGGGTCATAATTGAATCAATCAACTCCTGCGCCTGAGCCGCTTCATTGTTTTTTGCGTCACTAAAAACAACCATCTTTTGTCCAAAGAGAAGGGCTCCAAGTACCGTCACCAGAATAATGGCAATAATCGCCGTAGCTGCCACCGTTTCTATCAGGGTGACACCATTTTGATTGTTGATTAGCTTTTTCATGATGCACCCCTTAGTAATAAATTTCCGGACCATTTAACCCAACCGATCCATCGGTAACAACCACTGATGTACTTGTGCCACTTGGGGGGCTTACCCAAATTGGCGGAGTATAGGCGGACTGATAATCTAGATTGTAGGGAATTTTATCTGTCAATGCACTCGCTCTATGATCACCTGCTCGTAATGTTCCGTAAGATGACCATATGTTCGATGCGGCGTTTACATTCGCATATGATGTACTAGTTTTACCGCCATAGTTAAATGAACTACCGTCATAAAAAGCGATATTATTACTGTCCAGATAAATATTATTAGCCTTTACATTAAGAAACAAGTTATACCAATCACAGTCCAAATTAATTGCTCCAGAATTATTATGTTGCCGTGATTCTCCGCCAAATATTACCATATCTGCGCCATTAATATTAACCGTCGAGTTAAATTGACTATAGCTTCTCCCAAAGCGTATATTGAGTGGCTGACCATCGAGTGGATTTATATTTAAGGGCTCACTCAGGTTCGAAATAGACACATTTCCGCCACAATCAAAATATTGCGTTGCTATCGAAATCGAATCACACGATTCAAAATTTATCTCATCTGTTATATTAATAATCTTGGCAGTAAGCTGCAAGGTTATATCTGAATAACCGTTCATATTAAAATCCTCACACGTAAATGAGGCAAAATTAGTAATCTTTATGTCGCATATGCTACCACCATCATTTTTTAGTATTGAATCAACAACCACCTGGCTACTGTTGATACTCGAACCAGTAACAGTAAACTGAGTAGTATGCCCTAACTTGATATTCTTTTTTACATTTAAATAATTCACATTTTTAAGTTCTACACTAACATCAGATGATTTTGTTTCTAGATCTTTACCAATCCAAATGTTTGGACAATTTGTTGAAAGCGATGTTCCACTTTCTAACGTAATATCCTTCTCAACAACAATGTTTTCCGCGGTAATATTAAGTTTTGAATTACTTGGATCTAAATAAATATCGCCGGTAACAAATAGATTTTTACACGTGATATTTACCGTGCTATTTACCGCTAATTCAAGATCCCCATTAATTACAATATTGCCGCCTGTTGCAGTCAGGGTGTTAACCCCTTGATTATCCGGTGTATAACCATGTTTAAAATAAATATCACCTGGCACCAACTTATTGGTTGTTGGATCTAGTTTTTCCACCGCTGTCATATTAAAATTTGAAACCCTACCACCATTTTCCGCACCGCTACTACAATCACTCGGGTCAAATTCATACTTAAAAAAAATACTATGAGCAGTTAACTCTAATGACCTTCCTATTGCCCAGTCGATTTTATTATCAACTTGCAAATTTGCGGTTGGATAATTAAGGGTCAGCACCTGATTAGCATTCTCATACCTTGGTTGATCTCCAGGCAATCCCGGAAAATCACCATAAACTTTATAATTGCCATTACGGTCTATTTCACCCACGATCCACGGACTAAAATTCGTAGAAATATTACCATTATACGTTGGCTTAGTTGGTGTAACAAGCGGACCACCCGCAGTCGTTTCAGTTTTGGTGGAAGCTACATAATTAAAACCAACCTTATAATCCAGTTTACGACTGATATTTTTACTATCGGTTTCGATTCTAAATTGATTTTTTGCAGAGTCAAATTTTAATTCCCCTAATTTTACAAGATTTCCTTCATTTGCCACCGTGGGCTTTACGGCCGTTAATGTCTCCGTCGCATTTTTCACATTTCCATAAATTACAAATTCTGAACTCAGCGCATTTATCAATTCAATTCTTCGGGTCTCAGCCGCAGCAATTTTAGTTTTTAAAGGATTTATTATGCCAGGATTCGGGGTGGGCTTTTCCATTTCCGTCTTATACTCCCTATACAAACCGGTCAATAGAGTATTTATATTATTTAACGCCGTCGTCCTGCTGTTTATCTCGATTTTCCCATACTCAATCACCGATTTCGCATCAATATACGCCTGACGGCTTTCTAACGTCTCCTGGGTAAACGTAAATTGACCATTAGCGACAAGAAGAAGGGCCGAAACCAAAATCATAATAACCATCCCGATAATTAAAACAAATGCCAGGGAACTGCCTCTTTTATTGCTCAGTTTCTCACTTACTTTAATTCGCATGGTCATTCCTCCTTCTCAAATTATAGCGGTTTCTCATTTGCAAAGCCGATAATCACAAGCTGCTTAAGGTGTTAATCATTTCTCCATCATATAAACCGTAAAGGTCACACTAATGGTAATATTACCGCCATCCAACTTCGCCACAGTTGGCGTACTGGTTGTGGTCGATCCCGAAGTGGTTGCGGCGGCCGGTGCAATTGCAAACGCTGAAATAATCATATCCGGCCGGGCTGCCACGGCATCCAGGAGCCGATAAAAGTTCGGCTGGGTTCCGGTAAGTTCCATATTCACCACCCCGATCCAGGTCTCGGCACTGCCGGTGGTTGTCGTAGGTTCCGCACTTCCAGTCGACGACGTTGTGTCGGTTGGTGCGGTGCTATTGGGATCAACGGTTGTTTCGGCACCAGTCTCTGCTGTCGTGGTGCTGTCCGTTGCCGATGCCTGTTCATCACTTGTGTATGCGGTAAATGTCCCCACTCCGGCCATCCCGTTACTCTCTATTGACAACATCTTGGGGGATAAACTGTAGTCCAGACACAATTGGGTCAACAGTTTGTCCACTCCTTCATTGGTCTGCTTCTGCTGAAACGGTGTTTTTAAACTGGCCAAATTGGCCATGGTTTCGTCCCGGGTCTGCATTGTCGATGGGATACTATCAATCGCCATGGCTATCGATTCCCGGGTCAACTGAGCTTCTGCTGCCTGATCATTAACCACCTGGAAACTATTGAAGCTTGGTAAGATTACGAAATAGAGTCCAAAAAAACCAATCAACGCACATCCCAGCACATAAATTAATAACTTTTCCCGTTTGGTCAGTTTTTTCATTGGGTGCCACCTGCTTTCAGGTAGGCTATTGCGCTAAAGCTGACACTCGTTGATGTTGAACCGGTCGTCGTTCCTGTGGTGGTTGTTGACGTACTCGATGAACTCACCTGGGAATATCCGGTATAATCGATCTGGGTAAAGTACTGGGTATCTTTTAATCTGCCAATATATTGAGCCGCTTCTTTCTCGTTATTGGCGATGGCTGATATATTAATAGCACCCGTCGTACCGTCATAATCCATGGCGTTTACGGCAATCACCCCATTGCCGAGGGTTGCCATATGGGCCAGTTTATCCGAAGTCAGCTTCGGATTGCTGGTAATCGCCGCATTGATCGCTTCAACATTTGTCACTTCCGCTTGAATCGCACTGACCTCATCCGTCAGTTGCTTGGCCTGCATATATTGAGCCTGATTACTTTCATCACTGATATAGGCATTCATATCTTCCAACTTTTTTTGAGCACTGTATTTCAGGCCAAAGAAAACCCCAAAAACGATCAGACAGATCAAAATCAGCGCGACTGGTAGGATCAAGGCCTTGTATTCAAAAGGTAGTTCTTTTTTTTCCACATTACTCTTTTTAAAGGCCGCAAAAAGATTGATCGGTTTGATTCCGGCAAAAAAACCGGCAATCGGATAAATAAAACTCCCAAAATCAAAGGACTCGTCCATCACAAAGCCATTTTTAATATTGGGGGTTTGGGGAATATTAAACAAATTGAGATCCGGGTCAAAATTCAGCGCCCGCAGCCCATTCAGTTCAAACTCATCCAAGCCGGCATACAGGCTCATATTCAGGGTATGCTCGGACTTCTGCGATTTATTAAACTGGATTAGCGACGACAACTTTCCGGAGAGTTCATCGGCAAAGGCATCGGTGCCTCTTTCCGAAAGCAGCCGGGAACGGTTGGAAAAAATATAAAGGCCGTTTTCAAATAAGACGGAGATCAGATTTTTGCCGTCCAGAATATTAAGAGCAAAGGTCATCCCCTTATAGTCTTTGGTTGCCGTGACATATTGAATCAGGGTATTGAGCCCCACATCGATGCTTTTGATCTGAATTTTGAGGCTGGCAAACAAGGTGACATATGATTCCAGCACCCGTTTTTCAACGCCGCAACAAAACAGATTATTACCAGCCGGTCCGGGAATATGGGCATAATCCACCACCAGGGCGTCATAATTTCCCGCTGTATCCTCAAACTCGGTGGCCGCCACAATTGCCAGTTCCTTCGGCTTCAGCTGGGGTACTTCCACATTTTTGGTGGCGATCAGACTGCTGTCGATGACCAGTTTCATATTTTTGAAAAGATGGGGGCTTTCTTTCAGCGCTTCGGTAATGGTCTGTTTTATTGCTTCTTCATTGGTAATAACCCCATTGATCAGCGCCCCGGCCTCCACCGGCAGGGTTTTAAAATTAGATATGTTAAGATGACCTTTCTTAATGATCCCCTGAAGGACCTGGATGCCATCATTTGAAAAATAGACGAGTGTCTGCATATAAAGCCTTCCTATCCGATATTTTGGTACAAGGTCATAATCGGGAGCATAACCGATAACATGATGCCACCGACAATCACGGCCATAATAATAATCATGATCGGTTCAATAAAGGTGACCAGCCGAGTGGTGGCCATTTCGGCCTCGTAGTCGAAGGAATCGGCCACTGATTCCAGCATACTATCAAGATTCCCTGATTCTTCGCCGATATAAATAGTCGATACCAGTTTGGCATCAAAGCCCTTAATGGTCTGGATCGAGGCTGAAAGCGGTTCGCCGTTGCGCACCTGCTCAATGGCATGGGGAAACTGGGACTGCAAATAGGTATTGCCAATGGTGGAACCGCTGATCGTTAAGGCATTGATCATCGCCAGACCGCTGGAATACAGTGAACTTAAGGTTCTGGCAAAACGAGCGGTATAAATAATCTTCATCAGCTTACCGATCTTGGGGATTTTCAGTTTAAACTGATCCAGGGCTTTTTTAACACTGGGGACAGTTATCAGAAAGCCTCCTAGGACAATCAGAATCAATAAGCCAATAATATAGATATACCAGTAAGTGGTCATCGAAGTGCTGATAGTAATCATCAACTGGGTAATCGCCGGCAGTTCGATCCCTTCAAACAGGGTGAAAAACTGGGGTAAGATCAGGGTAAAGATCAACACCACCACCATAATGGTAATCACAAAAAGGATCACCGGATAGGTCATCGCGCTTTTTATTTTGCCCCGGAGCTTATGCTCCTTTTCGTAGTGATCGGCCATTTTCCGGGCCGTTCCCTCCATCTGCCCGCTGGCCTCGCCAGATTTATACATGTTGATCAAAAGCTCCGGAAAAGAGCCCCCAGTTGCTTCCATGGCGTAAGATAAGGTATTTCCCCGTTGGATTTCCTGATAAAGGACGCCATAAACCTTTTTGATCACTGGTTTGATGTCCCGTTCTTCCATGATCTTGATGGCCCGGATCATCGTAATTCCCGACGCCAGCATGCTGGCAATCTGACGGGAGAAGTCGGATATTTCCATCGGTTTTAATTTATAGACCTTATGGTGTTCCTGAAGCTCATTAATTTTCAGGGCAAATTCATTATTCTGTCGCAGCGTGCGTCGGACAGTGTCCGCAGATGCCGCCTCCATGGTGCCCTTTACCAGCTGAGACTGTAAGTTTTTGGCAGTATATTTATAAACCGGCATATGGCCTCCATAATTGACTTTAACTTAACGGTATTATAACCCAAACAGGTTAAGATACCACTGTATTATTATATCACCAAATAGTAATGCTGTCATGATTCCGATGCATAAATATGGGCCGAAGGCCATGTGTTTATCCGGCGTTTTTTTAGCAAGCAACACCACCGCCACCGCACCGCCAAGCAACAGGCCAATAAAGGCGGCCAGCAGGGTATTGCCCCAGCCCAGCATAAACCCGGCCACCGCCATCAGCTTAATATCGCCGCCGCCAAAGGCATCGGGAATAAACAGCGCCAGGATCAGCATTGGCAGGCTGATGGCAAAAATGCCAATCACCCGGGATAAAATCCCCAGTTGAGGGAAAAAGAAAAAGCTCAGCAGGGCCGGAGCCATCAGGGCAATAACCAGACCGTTGGGAATGATCATGGTATCAAAATCGATCATTGTGATGCCAATTAAAATGGCGCCGGCTGAGAAAACTACCAGCCACTGAAACGAAAAGCCATACACAGCAAAAATCAAGATCGCGATCAGCCCGGTAAACAGTTCGACCAAGGGATAGCGAATGGATATGGACTCACCGCAATCGGCGCATTTCCCCCGCAGCCAGAAATAACTCAACACCGGAATATTATGGTAGCCTTTGATCTGGGCATGACATCGAGGGCAAAAAGACCGGCCTTTGGCCACCGAAATCTCCAGGGGCACCCGGTAGATAACGACGTTAAGAAAGCTGCCGATGACAATACCGATGACAAAGATATAAACATAAAGGATGAAGTTGATGAATTCGACCATAAAACGAATATCCTTTCTGAATTACTTTTCTTTTTCTGCTTCCAGATTCCCAGGGGAATACCTGGTTACCAGCCCGCTGCGGATATAGATAATCGAATCAATGATCGCGTCCCGGTTCTCATCGACAACGGTGATGACGGCATCCTGATTGACCTCGGGGCCGATATAATCAAGCAGATCTGCCTGAACCGGCACATGGTAGCTGCCGGAAGCCGCAAATTCAATGGCCCTGGCCTGGGCGGCCAGATATACCAGCCGGGCATTGGCGGCGTCGGTGGTGTTCTGGATGCTTAAAACCAGCCCGCCGATGATCAGCGCTGCAAAAGCCAGGATGATTACGACCGCCAGCGAAAATCCCCGACTGAAAGCAACCGGTTGATTACTTATCGGATGATATTGATAATCTTTGATCGGATGCATGGGACACCTCCCCAACCGGTTTTTGGGCGCCTGTTAATGATATCGCCAGAAAGATTAAAAAATAAGGATAGGTATAGTACATGGTATTTCCAAACATGGCCGAAACCAAATAACCGACGACGACAACAAATGCACTTATTTCTATTATTGACATTTTTTTCAGATTCCTGAAAAGCTGAAAAAAGCCGAGCCCGAGAGCACTTAAATAGAAGAGCACGGCCGGAACTCCGAGACTTGCCGCAATTTGAAGAAATTCATTATGAGGCCGGTCCCAGGAGATACCTTTCTTTTCATAAAATACGGCCAAATTATCCGGTCCCACTCCCAAAAAGGGATATTCTTTTATTATTTCGATGGCACCTTTCCAAAGTATCCAACGTCCATTGCCAGCCATATCAGCTGAAACACCTGCATCTTCTTTGTTTTCGGCCGTTGCTACGGTGACTTGCACAATTTTTTTTGTATCTTCCACGAGCACGACAAAGTTTGATTTAACCTGACCCATTATTCCATTTGCCACAATACTGATTCCAAAAAAAACGGCAAGGAGTATCAGTGTTTTTCGGAACCCTTCTTTTCGATTGAGACAGATGACCGTTAGTAACAGTAAACCGGCACTGACACCCAAATAGGCGCCGAAGGTATTGTTTTTAATTAAAACCCAGGTCAGCAAGGAAAAAAACAGACACCAGAAAAACCTTTTGACCTTGCGTTCATCGAAAACAAAGAGCCCCGCTGTTGCTATAATCGCCATCGTCAAATAATAGCCATAATGGTTGATATTGTGAAAAATCGCGGCCCAGGGGACAAAAGCCTTACCGTCGTTGACGCCAAATTGGTATACCACCGATTTGATCGGCAGCCCCAGCCACTGAAGGATTACGACGATACCAAGAAACAGGGCCGATAAAACAAAAATCTCGACCAGTCTTTTTCTTAGCTTTTCATTGCGAAGACCTGACGTCGCCATAAAGATTCCGAGATACGCCCCGATGGTCAGCAGACCTTCTTTGCGGTAGTAGTCGCCAAAAAAAGAAAGCCTGATATCTGTTGAAAATGCTGTTGCCAAAATAGCCAGCAGCAGCACTGCGGTCAGGCAAAGGTAGCTGCAATGCTGCCATAACCATTGCTTAATCTCTGATTTCTTTAAGCTTTTTATTAGGGATCTGGTTTGTTCATGTGCCCGTTTGTAAAAAAGCAATCCGGAAACAACCATGCCCACATACCCCATTTGCAGTAGCAGATAGTAGGGGTTAAAAAAAGTGACTCCGCAGTTTAAAAGCGCTACCATCAGCACCGGTGAAAGGGTAAAAAAGCCCAGCAAAAAAAGCAGCACCTTCTGGAAATAGCGGTCTGGAATATAGTAGAGCAACTCCGCCAGACTTTTTGCCTGTTTTAATTGCAGATAATCGATGGTTTCTGTCTGTGCGTTCAAGTCTTGCTCCTTTGTCTGTAAAAGTCAAGGCTGATGAAGGGATTGAATTATCATCTTTGCCGTTATTACGCGGATAAAAAAATCCCTATCAAAGCGCAAACCCAATGACGGGTTTGCGCCTTGGATAGGGAAGAGATACCCCATGGCGCATGGGGTGACAAAATATCAATGAAAATTAGCTTACGGTTGTTGTCCCACCAGCTGTAATGACAATAGTACGGCTATCTCTTGTATATGTTACAGTATCTACCTTACCAACATCTGATAGTGTTACTGTCCAGACAGCCATAGTCTGTGATGATGTTGCCTCACCATATGATAGATCTGTTCCTATGTACTTCACCATTTGTTTACTTGTATCGTCAGTCCTAGTCTTAATTCCATTTGAATTCAATAGTGTCGAAGTTGTTGCAAGCGAGTATTCCGTTGCGGTTGATTGCGCTGCCACATACACTTCTCGGGCTTCAGCGATCATAGCTTTGGCTTTAGCATCCTTAACAAACCCCAACATCGTCGGAATTGTAAACGCCGCTAAAATCGCCAAAATAACCAACACCACAATAATTTCCACCAGGGTAAACCCTTTTCTACTTTTCCGTATCCTGTTAATTAATTCCATTTTTCGCTCCTTATGGTTCTTATTTTTAAGCTCTATATGATCATCTGCGCCTGAAGATGATTTATAAATTGGATTTATTATTAAGACGGTTTTATTTTATCATAGTATCCACTATTTCGTCTTAATAATTAGTTTCATCAGTTTTTAGGGTCAAAAAAAGCCACACTTCACCGTGTGGCAACTGGCTGTCATATCCTGATAACTTTTTTCGGTTATCTGACTTAGACCCTCTAGCTTTGCGTCACAGGGTTTTCCCCTGCTTTGCCCTTATGTTCACATTTGTGTTTAATCTTAGATTGATTTGTCTGAAAGCCAGCAAAATTTTCTGGCACCCTTTTTTTCCCTTCTGTTAACAAGGGGATGCGGTTCTTAACAGTAATATCGTCGCTGATGGTTTTTACTTTAGTCTTTTTGCAAATTTACCTGCTTAGACCCTTTAGCTTTGCCGCACAGGCTTTTATCAGTTTGGCTTTTCTATACTGTTTGTAATCTAATCTTATGGTAAAGCTTGATAAAAGTCAAGTTAAAAGTTTACAAGATCGTTACAACTTCCGGGTTTTGCCTATAGAATCATCTTACCCTACATTTAATTTGAAACAAAAAAAGCCACCTCAATGTGTGGCAGCTGGCTGTCGTATTATGTTGCGATTTGAATCGCTACTCATAACTTAGACCCTGAAGCTTTGCGTCACAGACTTTCGCCTGATTTGCTATTCGCTCCTTAATCTTAATTGTTTTTCAATTAAAAGTCAAGTTAATCTTTTTATAAATTTTTAATGGCCTGGGGGAGATTTTTTTGACAAACCATTATGAATTGCTCATTTTGTGAACTTTTACTGCGTTCGGGCGGTCACGGACCGCCCCTACGAATTCAAATAAACGTTATTGTGATAACCCGGCTATCTTCCAAAATACTGGTTAAACTCCTGCTTGTCGCTGGCCCATTCGAGGCCGACTTCATAGCTGATTTTCTGGTCCCGGACCAGCATCGCCAGGTCAGCATTCAGGGTTTTCATACCATCCCGGCCGCCGGTTTGCATCACCGAGGCCAGCTGGTGGGTTTTATTTTCGCGAATCAGGTTGAGCACTGCATCGGTGCCGATCAGCACCTCCAGGGCGGCCATCCGGCCCTCGCCGGAAGCCAGGGGTACCAGCTGCTGAGTGACAACTCCTTTTAAAATACTGGACAGCTGGGTGCGGATCTGCTGCTGGCTGTGGGGCGGGAAGACGTCGATGATGCGGTCAATGGTATTGGCGGCACCAATGGTGTGAAGAGTAGATAGCACCAGATGGCCGGTTTCAGCGGCGGTAACGGCGGCGGAAACGGTTTCGTAGTCCCGCATTTCGCCCACCAGAATGACGTCCGGATCTTCCCGCAGGGACGACCGCAGGGCCTGAGCAAAAGAGCTGGCATCGACGCCAATTTCGCGCTGATGAACAATGCTGCGCTTATGTTCGTGCTTATACTCCACCGGGTCTTCAATGGTTAGGATATGGACCGCCCGGTTGGTGTTGATATAATCAATCATCGAGGCCAGGGTGGTGGATTTCCCGCTGCCGGTGGGGCCGGTGATCAAGATCAGGCCCCGGGGCTCCGACGCCAGCTTGCGGATAATCGGCGGCAGCTTGAGGTCTTCGAAGCTGGGGATGGTATCATTGAGCAGCCGGATGGCAGCGGCATAGCTGCCCTGTTGTTTATAGACGTTAACCCGCTGCCTCAGCCCTTCGGGCGTGACATGGCAAAAATCCAGATCGGTACCGGAGGCCAGGGTCTGCTGTTCATCGGGGGTCAGCAGGCTAAAAATCAGGTTTTCAATAATCTGCGGGTTGTGTTCAAAATCACTTTGATAAAGCTTGCCGTTTTTCCGGAAAACCGGCGGCAGCTCCCGGGATAAATGAATATCCGAACAATCGTTGCGGCGGCCGTAATTGACCAGATCTAAAAAACTTGTCATTTTTCATTCTCCCTATTCCACATAATATGATAACTTAAGAAACTCTTCCATCGAGGTGATCCCACTAATGGTCAGGTTGGAGACGCTTTTTCGCAGCGGAATCAGCTTACCGGTTTCTTCCACATAGCTGTAAATGTCCTCGATCGGTTCCTTGCGGGAAATCAGGGTTCGAATGGTTTTGTCGATGGCCAGAATTTCATGGATGGCGGTTCGGCCTTTGTAGCCGGTATTATTACAAATATGGCAACCGCGGCCGCGGTAGAGGGTGGTCAGCCGTGGTTCTTCGAGCATCCCTTTTTCAATCTCAGAGGCAGGATAAGCTTGGCGGCAATTGGGACAGATTTTTTTAACCAGGCGCTGGGCGACTACCCCGGTTAAGGAGTTGGCGACCATATAGGGTTCGACCCCCATATCCTGGAGGCGGACTACCGCTGAAACAGCGTCGTTGGTATGGAGGGTCGACAGCACCAGATGGCCGGTAATGGCCGAGCGCACCGCAATCGAGGCGGTTTCGGAATCCCGGGTTTCACCAACCATGATGATATCCGGGTCCTGCCGCAGAATCGAACGGAGGCCAACGTCAAAGGTCAGGCCGGCTAGAATATTAACCTGGGTCTGGTTAATTTTGGCCAGATTCCGCTCGACCGGGTCTTCGATGGTGGCAATATTGACATTCCGTTGGCTGAGCATTTCCAGAATCATATAGAGGGTGGTGGTTTTGCCGCTACCGGTCGGGCCGGTAATATAAACTACCCCATGGGGGCTTTGCAGCATCTGCAGGATTTTTTGATAATCGCTATCATTCATCCCAAATTGACCGGCATGATCAAGTGGTACGTTCATGCTTAAAAAACGCATCACCATTTTTTCGCCGTACACCGTCGGCATACTGGAGCTTCGGACATTCATTTCAACCCCATCGATGCGGATCCGAAAGTGGCCATCCTGGGGCACCCGCCGTTCGGCGATATCGAGGTTTGACAGGATCTTAATCCGGGCAATCAGCGACTGATGGAGATTATTGGCCAGGGTCAGATAATCAACAATCAGGCCATCGATCCGCAGCCGGATAATCGTTTCTTTTTCAAAGGGCTCGATATGAATATCGCTGGCGCCGGCATTATGGCCTTTTAACAGCACTGAATTGACCAGATTGACAATCGGCGCATCGCCCTCGTTGGTCAGAATATCCTCAACAAAGGACAAGCTGCTGCCCTCGACGGTTTTATTGGCCGCCGAGGCGGCCTTTCTCGCTTCGATTTCAGTATAGGATTTACGGATCGCTTCAAGGATTACTTCTCTTGTTGAGAGCACCACATCGATGTTCATATTGGTAATTAGCCGCAGATCTTCAATCGCATAGAAATCCAGCGGATCATTCATGGCCACGACCAGATGATTATTTTCTTGAGCAATCGGCAGCAGGGTATATTTAAAGGCAATATTTTGGGGGATCTTTCCGGCCGCATCCAAATCGATGGCGGTGTCATTTAAATCCAGCACCAGCACATTGAGTCGTTTGGACAGGGCCTCCAGCAATTGCGCCTCGGTAACGTAGCCATAGTCAACCAGAATCGCCCCCAGCCGCTTGCTTTTGTCGACCTTTTGATAGGCCAGTGCTTCCTGGAGCTGTTCTTCCTTAATAAAGCCGGCGTTAATTAAGATATCACCGATACGAATATTTTTAGTTTCCATTATTTTCCTCTTCCCCAAAGATCAAGCATTATTAAAAATCTGCTGCTCAAATTCTGCAACCGGCATCGGCTTACCAAAATAGTAACCCTGGATAATATCACAGCCGAGGGTTCTTAGCATCTCGACCTCTGCTTCGGTTTCAATGCCTTCGGCAACGACCCCCATGCCCAGTTTTTTGATCAAATTGATGGTCGCTTCGATGACGATATAATTTTTTTGGCGTTTGAGATGGCTGTTAAAAAAGCCCTGATCCATCTTAATCACATCGAGGGGCAGGCTGCCCAGCAGGTTAATCGAAGAATAACCCGAACCAAAGTCGTCCATGGCCATTTTAAAGCCATAATTCCGAAAGGCCGCACCAATTTCGATCATCCGCTCGACATCCTCAAAGATACTCGATTCAGTCAGCTCAATTTCCAGGCTGCCGCGATGGATGCGGTACTGATTGGTAATGCATAAAACCCGCTCAACAAAATCACTCTGCTTGAGGTTTTTTCGCGACAGATTGACCGACACCGATATTTCCGGATATTTTTTTGCTTCCCAGCTTTTAAGTAGTTTACAGACCTCTTCTAACATAAACATATCCAGCTTTTTGATAAAGCCGGTTTGTTCAAAAATAGGAATAAATTCCCCTGGCGAGATCAACCCCTTTTCAGGATGCCGCCAACGCACCAGCGCTTCACAGCCGCAATAGGCATTGAGATGCAGATTATACTTGGGTTGCAGATACATCTCAAACTGATTGTTTACCAGGGCATCTTCCATCTGATCGATAATTTCTTTTTCATCCCCGATTTTCTTGCGAAAGGCATCGGAATAGAAAAACCACAGCTGATTATCAGCGGTTTTCGCGGCAATCCGCGCCATATTAGCCTTTTCTCTGATTGTATCGAGATTCCCCTTGCGATCCTCAATAATATAAATACCGAAGCGACAGGAAAGCCGTTCTTTAATGCCAATGGCTTCTCTTTCACTATTTAAGACGCCCATAAATTCATTAATCCGCCGAGTGATTTTATCCTGATCCTCACACAGACAGAGAACCGCAAAATGATCGCCAGAGACTCGGGCATAGGTTTCTTCTTTGATCATCCGCTCTTGTAAGATCCTAACCACCAGCTGGAGCACCTGATCGCCCTTTTCATGGCCATATTCTTCATTAATAAAGCGAAAGCGGTCAATATCAAAGGTCAACATCGCACACTGTCCGTGATTTTTTACCTCCAGGATCTCCCTGGCTTCCTGCTTAAATTTCTGCCAGTTATTGCCGCCGGTGACATCATCAACATAGGCAATCCGCTCCAACCTTTTTTTGGCGCGATTCTGGTAAAAGAGAATAATCATAAAGAGCAGCGTAATCGCCAGCAGGTCGGCGACAATCAGCATCAGCGAATACCAGCTGATCTGCCTGGTTTGAACGCTAACCACTTTAGTCGGCACCACTGTCATCATGTACCAGTCATTAATGGCCAGCGGTTTGTAAATCACATGCCGTTCCATCCCCCTATAAAAACTGGTATAGCTGCCACGCTTGCCGGTTTTCATGTTTTCAGTGATCGTTTCTAAGCGGTCACCATCGCTGATCTCTGCCCTTTTCAGACTTTCTAGGATATTATCGAACTCGCCGGGGCTGTTTACATGCAAGGATGATACCACCTGATCGCCATTGGCCTTAACAATATAGGAATAACCCTGGTTGGCGAAGCTGCCGACTTCCAGGTACTTTTTAAAATTTTCGGTTTCCACCGAAGCCAACAGCACTGCCACCACCTGGTTTTCGCGAAAGATCGGGACTGCATAGACATTAATCAGTTTTCCATCGGTGTAGTCAATGATGGTATCAGATACCGTTGCTTTCCCTTTGCTGGCTTCCTGAAAATAGGTTCGCTCTGAGACGTTTAAGAACATCCCGTCAGTTGTGACCGTATCGCCATTAAGCAGTGCCACCCCCATCCGCTTGTAATGATTTTCTGTGGCTGCCATGGTAACGAGGCGCAGCATCTGAGTCTGATCAAAATTGCCGCTGGCTTCAATCAACTTACTGGCGGTGATTAAGTTTTCCAGCTCATTATCAACCTTGCCTTGAACCAGATTAGCTCCCTGGTTGGCTACCTCTGACAAATATAATAAGGTCTGCTTTTTTAAGGCGTTGTTGATCAATACTACATAGTACCAGCTCAGCATAAAAAAAAGAATAACAGTTAAAAGGGCTATAAAGCTGGCTTTGACTTTTCTGGACTTTATGTTCATCTCTCTGTTATCCCTTCACTTATTCGTTGACCTTTTTACAGTTGTTTTCATTCTACCAAATAAAAAGAACTTATTCAATGGTCTTGAATAAGTTCTTCTGTTAAAAGCGCTCGGAAATTACTTTTAAAAAATTTATTGAATTTCTTTAATGTCAACCAATTCGATCTCCGCCATGGTACGGTTGGATTTTAAGCAATCCAACAAGGCCTGGGCGGTGTCTAAGGAGGTCAGCAGGGCAATCGAGGTTTCCACGCATTTTCGGCGCATCCGGACATCGTCATGATGGGGCATTCGACCCTTGCTGGAGGTCGAAATGACGTAGTTGAGCTTGCCGCTTTCGATTAAATCACCGATGTTTGGCTTGCTTTCAGCCAGCCGGCGAACCACCTTGGTGGGTATATTATTGGCGTTGAGAATCAGCGCGGTTCCGACTGTGCCGTAAATAACAAAGCCCATTTTATGGAATTGGCGACCGATTTCGACAATCGCTTCTTTATCGCGATCTTTAACGGTCAGCAGGACTCCGCCAGACCGTTCCATGCTGCGGCCGGACGCGACCAGGCCTTTATAGAGGGCATCGGCAAAGGTTTTGGCGACGCCTAAAACTTCGCCGGTCGATTTCATTTCTGGTCCTAACTGGGTGTCGACATCCTGCAGCTTGGAGAAGCTAAAGACCGGCACCTTAACGGCCACATAGTCGCCTTCGGGGTGGAGCCCTGGCTTGTAACCCAAGTCGGCCAGCTTGTCGCCGAGCATCATTTTAGTGGCAATGTTGACCATCGGAATATCGGTCACCTTAGAAATATAGGGTACCGTTCGCGATGAACGGGGATTGACTTCGATGACGTAGACTTCCTCTTCATAAATAACATATTGAATATTGACCATCCCGACAATATCAAGTGCCTTGACCAGGCGGCCGGTGTAGTCGATGATGGTATCGCGGGTCCGTTGATCAAGCGTTTGCGGCGGATAAACCGAAATCGAATCGCCGGAATGAACCCCAGCCCGTTCGATATGCTCCATGATTCCCGGGATCAGGTAGTTTTCACCGTCGCTGATGGCATCGACTTCGACTTCTTTGCCCATCAGATATTTATCAATCAGGACTGGATTTTCCAGGGCGATAGTGGTGATAATATCCATATACTCAACCACATCTTCACTTTCGTAGGCGATGATCATGTTCTGCCCCCCCAGTACATAAGAAGGTCTTAGCAGGACTGGGAAGCCTAAGCGTTCGGCTACTTCGACCGCTTCGGCGGTGGTATAAACGGTTTCGCCTTGGGGCCTTCGGATCTGGCAGGATTCGAGCAGCTGATCAAAGACTTCGCGGTCTTCAGCGGCATCAATATTCGCTGGTGAGGTACCCAGTACCGGCACCCCCATTTCTTCTAAATAACGGGTCAGTTTGATGGCAGTCTGGCCGCCAAACTGAACAATCGCACCGATTGGTTTTTCGGTTTCGACCACCGAGCGGACATCTTCTTTGGTCAGCGGTTCAAAATAGAGGCGGTCTGAGGTGTCATAGTCGGTCGAGACGGTTTCCGGGTTGTTGTTAATAAAAATTGCTTCATAGCCTTTTTCCCGCAGCGCCCAGGCACAATGCACCGAACAATAGTCAAACTCGATCCCCTGGCCAATCCGAATCGGGCCGGAACCAAGCACTAAAACCCGTTCCTTGCCGGTGGGGTGTTCCGCAATAAATAGGGCCGCTTCATTTTCTTTGTCGCGGGTTGAATAAAAATAGGGGGTCTTAGCCGCAAATTCGCCGGCACAGGTATCAACCATTTTATAAGAAGCATAGGTTTTAAGGGCTTCATTGATCGTTTCGCCGGATAATTCTTCAATCGTTTTATCAAGAAAACCGATTTCCCGGGCTACCCGGACGCGTTCCTCGGTTAAGCCAAGAGTCGCCAGGTCTTTTTCCATCACCGCCAGATGACGGAGCTTATCTAAAAACCACTTGTCAATTTTGGTAATCGCAAAGATGGCATCAAGCGAAACGCCGCGCTTGATCGCTTCATAAACAACAAAGCAACGTTCATCATCGGAATCTCCGAGCATCTTCATGATCTCAGCATCGCTGGCTTCGACCAACTTTTCGGTGGTTAAGGTTTCCATTCCCAATTCAATCGAACGGATCGCCTTCATCATGGCATGTTCAAAGCTGGAGCCAATCGACATGATTTCCCCGGTAGCCTTCATCTGGGTGCCCAGCGTCCGTTTAGCATAGACAAATTTATCAAATGGCCACCGCGGGAACTTAACGACAATGTAATCGAGTGCCGGTTCAAAACAGGCGGTGGTGGTGCCGGTGACCTCATTGGTGATCTCATCAAGCGAGAAACCAACGGCGATCTGAGTGGCCACCTTGGCAATCGGATAGCCGGTCGCCTTTGACGCCAGTGCCGACGACCGCGACACCCGGGGGTTAACCTCGATCACGGCATAGTTAAAGTTTTCCGGATTCAGGGCAAACTGACAATTACAGCCGCCTTCAACCTTCAGCGCGGAAATAATTCGCAGTGCCGAAGTCCTCAGCATCTGGTATTCTTTATCGCTCAGGGTCTGACAGGGTGCCACGACAATCGAGTCGCCGGTATGGATCCCGACCGGGTCAAAGTTTTCCATACTACAAACGGTGATGACATTGCCTTTGGCATCGCGGATCACTTCAAATTCGATTTCTTTCCAGCCGGCGATGCCTTTCTCAACCAAAATTTGATGGATCGGCGACAAGCGAATCCCGTGGGTGGCAATTTCTTCTAATTCCTGCTGGTTGGCGGCAATCCCGCCGCCGGTTCCGCCTAAGGTAAAGGCCGGTCGGACAATCACCGGGTAGCCGATGGCGGCGGCAATACGCACCGCATCTTCAACCGTTACGACCACTTCAGAGGGAATACAGGGTTCGCCGATTTCTCGCATCATATCCTTAAAGGCCTGACGGTCTTCGGCTTTCTCAATGGTTTCCAGATTGGCGCCTAGCAGCTTAACGTCATGGGCTGCTAAAAAGCCTTCCTTGGCCAGCTGCATCGACAGGGTTAGGCCGGTTTGGCCGCCCAGGGTCGACAGCACA
Source organism: Bacillota bacterium (assembly GCA_018903255.1). Lineage (GTDB taxonomy): Bacteria > Bacillota > Clostridia > Eubacteriales > Eubacteriaceae > Acetobacterium. The sequence goes on from JAHIQT010000053.1 coordinate 20,649, forward strand.
CTATCGGGCTTTTCCAGTAGGATCACCCGTTTTACGACTTCCAGGGTCAGGGGTTCAATATAAATCTTATCAGCCATCGCCTTATCGGTCATGATGGTGGCTGGATTGGAATTAATCAGGATCACTTCGAGGCCGTAATTTTTTAAGGCTTTGCAGGCCTGGGTGCCGGCATAATCAAATTCAGCCGCCTGTCCGATGACAATCGGGCCAGACCCAATCACCAGGACTCGTTTAATATCGCTTCTTAAAGGCATCCTTGTTGCCCCCTTTCCATAAGATCAGTAAATTGTTCAAATAAATAGCCGGTATCATTGGGGCCGGCGCTAGCTTCCGGATGGAATTGCACGGTAAAGGCATGGATGTCGGGATATTCAATCCCTTCGCAGGTGCCGTCGTTTAGGTTAAAATGCGTCACCCGACCGACTTCGGCGGAAATGCTTTCTGGCACCACCGCATAGCCATGGTTCTGGCTGGTGATAAAAACCCGATCCTTAGTGACGTCTTTAACCGGCTGATTCATCCCCCGGTGGCCGTATTTAAGCTTAAAGGTTTGACCACCCATGGCCAGTGCCAGCAACTGGTGTCCCAGACAGATCCCAAAAATGGGCTTGCCATATTTGATAAATTCTTTGAGGTTTTCAATAATTTCAACATTCTCAGCCGGATCACCGGGTCCATTGGTCAGCATGATGCCATCGGGATTTAACATCTTTATTTCCTCGACAGTGGTATTGGCCGGCATCACCGTGACGTTGCAGCCTAAACGCAGCAGCATCCGCAGGATATTATGTTTGTAGCCATAATCAATTAGTGCTACATGATTAGCGCGATTAACCTGGCTGTAATACCAGCCCTTGTTTTTGCGGCTAACCGCCTGAACCGGATTAACCACCTTAAAATCGCGGATTTTTTCCATCAGGGCAGCTTTGGTGGTTTCAATGTCTTCGGTAGTAATGGCACCGTTCATGGTGCCGTGTTCACGAATTACCCGGGTAATGGCGCGGGTATCAACATCCCAGATCCCGATCTTATCCTGCTCAATCATAAACTCATTAATATTGTGGGTATTCCTGAAATTTGACGGTTCTTCACACCATTCTTTGGTGATATAACCGTTAATCCAGCTCCGTTCTGACTCCATGTCGTCACTGTTAATCCCATAGTTTCCAATTAAGGGGTAGGTTTGCAGGACAATCTGTCCATAATAAGAGGGATCTGTGAGCACCTCCTGATAACCGGTCATCCCGGTGGTAAAGACGATTTCGCCAATGGTGGTGCCTTCGCACCCAAAATTGTAGCCCTCAAAAACACTGCCATCTGACAGCACCAACCAGGCTCGCTTATCTCGCTTGTAATAAGACATTGTTTACCTCCATTTTAAATATTTTCAAAAAATACCTGATTGCAGGCAACCAGGTATTTCAAATTAGCACATTTATCGAATTGCTAAGTCCTCTCGGTTCGGGCCAACACCAACATAGGCGATGGTCGTTCCAACCAAGTCTTCAATTGTTTTAATGTATTTTTTGGCATTCTCTGGCAAATCTTCCAGTCGTCGAATTTTTGTGGTGTCACTCATCCAGCCAGGAAGGGTGATGTAAACCGCTTCAACCCGTCCTAAATCTTCGGTGCTCGGAAAACTTTTTACCAGTTCTCCATCTAATTTATAATCGACACAAATTTTAATCTCCGGCAGATTATCAAGCTTATCAATTTTACATAAGGCCAGTTCATCGTATCCGTTAATCGCATGGGTATACTTCAGCACCGGAATGTCAATCCAGCCTAATCGACGAGACCGGCCAGTGCGGGCGCCAAACTCATCGTCCGGTTTTTCGCCGGTACCGCGGAGGATATCAATCGTGCCACCAAATTCTTCGGTCGGAAAGGGACCGGCGCCAACGGCACTAGAAAAAGCTTTGGCCACCCCAATCACGGTATCGATTTTCTTGGCCGGAAAGCCACCGCTGACGGCGGCATAGGCGGCAATCGGGTTGGATGAGGTAACATAGGGAAAAATCCCCAGGTCAATATCTTTCATTGCACCTAATTGACCTTCGAAAAGAATCCGTTTATCGGCATCAATCATGTCATGTAAGTAGCCAACCGGATTAACAATCATATGGCCAAAGGTTTGAGCCCAGAACTGACATTTGGCAAACAGTGCTTCGACTGTATAGGGTTCTATCTGATAGGATGCCATGTGGTCATTGACTACCGGCACAATCGTTTCGAGTTTCTTTTTAGCGTTATCAAGATTTAACAAATCTTCAAAACGGAGGCTTTTTCGCATCGCTTTATAGGCATAAGCCTGGCCGATTCCTCTTTTGGTAGTGCCGATGCCGCCGGTGGCTTCCATCAGTTCGTCGAGTTTTTGATGAAAGGGCATCAGGATATGAGCTTTAGCCGATATTTTAAGTCCTGCCAGGCTTAACTTTGCTTCAATGATCTGTTGCATTTCTTCAAGTAAAACATCCGGATTAACAACCATGCCTGTTCCGATTAAACATTGACAATCTTTGTTGAAAACACCACAGGGAATTAAATGAAGTTTGAAAATACCATAATCATTAATAACAGTATGACCTGCGTTGTCGCCCCCTTGAAACCGAACAATTAAATCAGACTGTTTGGCGAAATAATCCACCATTTTGCCTTTGCCTTCATCGCCCCATTGGGCGCCAACTAATACAGAAATCGACATTTATTCTCATTCCTTCCATCAACCTCAGATCAGAAAACACAATCAGAACAATTGTATTTCTTATCTATACTATGACTCAAATTCTCTTTTAATCTTTACACATTCGGATCATTTTTACCCATAGCATTATAACATAAAGTCACAAGAATTGATCTATCTTTTTTTTAAAATTTCGATGATAATGTTTGCATCATTTGCGAAAGCTTTTTTGTCACAATCTGTGTTCATTCTTATTGCATTGGATGCGTTTTTATTTTAGTTTTTTTCTGCCACTTCCAAATATTCTTGTAAATCCTCGGCCAGATCATAACCTACCTTTTTATTTTCACTGGTCAGATAGCTTTCTAATCTCGCTCTAATCTCAGGGTATTTTATTCCCAGTATCCGGGCTGCCAGAATTCCGGCATTTCTGGCGTTATTAATTCCCACTGTTGCGACCGGCACCCCCTTGGGCATTTGGACAATCGACAGCAGCGAGTCCAGTCCATCTAATTCCGCTAATTTTACCGGCACCCCAATGACCGGCAGCATCGTCAAGGCTGAAACCATCCCCGGCAAATGGGCGGCACCGCCGGCTCCGGCGATAATCACCTCCAGCTTTCGTGGTTGAGCATTTTTGGCATAGTCAACCATTCGGTCGGGTGTGCGATGGGCTGAAACGACCTTTATTTCATAGGGTACCTGGCATTTTTCCAGGATCAGAGCCGCCTGACTCATGACCTTCAGATCTGATTTACTGCCCATAATAATCGCCACCATTGGCGCTGCTGCAGGTTTATTTTTATCTATCATCTTCACTATTTCCTTTCATTTCCTTTCATTTCCTTTCATTTCCTTTCATTCCCGTTCATTGCTGACCCGTTCATTGTTGACTGGCTCTTATTAGCTCTCGGCATTAACCCAGGCTGCCTCTGATTGTCGCCATTTTTATGATCCAATCATTGAGGATTTTTTCTTCTTCCTGTTCCTTACCGGTCTCTTCTTTGCCGATTAAGTGAATAATAATCGGTTTGATCGAATTCATCAGCATATGATATAGGGCGTTTTCATCATTAACAAGCTTTTCTATCTCCAATATTTCACAGGCCAGCTTATAGTCACTTTGATAAGCTAAGCGGGCACTTTCATCAATGATTCCTTTTGATATCTCAACATCGACATATTGGGCCGCGAAGGCGAGATCTGCTCGCAGTTGGGGATAAAAATCGATCAGTCTGTTAATCCCATCCACACCATATTTACCCTGAACTTCTTGCAAGCCCCTGCCAATACCGACAAACTCCGGCGGCAGACCGAGTGTATACATCGCCGACGTAAAAGAAATCGCTCTAGGCACCGTGCATTTGACATTTGTATTGATCTGCAAAAGTTCATTTTTTAAATCCCGATCGGCCACCAGGTCAGCTATTTCCTGCATATTGGCAATTTCTCTAATATATTCCAAGCCTGATTTTTTACTTGCCAGCCGATCCCTGTTTTTAGGCATATACTTTGCCAGCTGGCCGACGATATTGATCGTTTTTAGAAAGGTGTCGATGTAATACTTGGTGAAGATCCCAATGCACTCTTTCATTAGTTCGATATCTGCCAGCGAAAAATTTCGATGGCCCCGTTTGTCACCATTGTTTTTAAGACTGTTGACAACCGCTTTTGTCTTTTCTTCGCCATGGTCATAGCGTAGGCCTGATTGGATGGTGAAGGTTTTGACTCCGGCATAGGTCTCATAGATCCGTTCCAAATTTTCTGCGGTGAAATGACCTCTAAATGGCAGGGCACCGCATCCCAAAATCGGTGAAATCTCGACCTTGTTTAATTGCCCCCATTTCAGCGATTTATCAATGCCAATCAATACCGCCAGCACTGATGCCATCATGCCATACGACATGGCCGAATCGGACTTGGCAAACATGATTCTTAAATGATCAAAGCCATTTCCGTTACTGATTGAATTGTGATAATAGTCATCCAAAATCTGATCGACATTGACGAGGGCGGGAACACTTTCAATCAGTGGGATTATTTTAATGCTATTGAGCGGAAATTGAACATCGTAATTTTTGTTGCCCAGTTCAATGACCGAGTTGATCCGTTCTTGTAAATGGATCAGCTCAATCCCTGTTTCGACCATTGGCACCACCGTTTCTGTGATGGCCTGTACCGCTGTTTGCTGATAGGCAAGCACGTTGGTCTCGACTAGCGACATAATACTCATCAGTTGTCTAAAGATCGGCTCTTTCTTGGCGTTGGGAATTCTCGGAGTTATCGCTACTGTTTGGCCGGGGATGATCCCTTGCCCAATTAAACCTAAGGCTATTTGCGAGGTTTGATGATAGGGTGTCAATTTGCCTTCAAAATCAATCATTATTTCTTCTATTCCTAATCCACCCTGATCCTGACTGGTCAGTCCTTTTATGGCTTCGTCAGGTTCTTGTTGAATGGTAATATACCGATTGGCATTATCGGGATGTTGGGTCGCCATGCTACTGGGAATTTTAATCATCTCATGCACTCCTTAAACTATTTATTTTGATGAGGCTCAAGGCCTCTTTGGCTTTGATATTTGCTGCTGCCACCGTATCAGCCATTGCTGTTAGATGACCGATTTTTCGGAATTCGCCGGTTTCCGGCTTGCCATATAAATGCAAGTGGCAATCGGTCAGTGCCATCAATCGATCAATCCCGCTGATCTGGTATTTGCCGGTTGTCGCGTCACTGCCTAAGATGTTAAACATCGCACAGGGTAATCTCAGTTCGGTCGATCCCAGCGGCATCCCGGTTATGATTCGCGCCAGCTGTTCAAATTGTGAGGTTACGCACCCTTCAATTGTATAATGACCTGAATTATGTGGTCGCGGGGCAATTTCATTGACAAAAATATTGGCCCTGCTGTCAATAAAAAATTCGATGCAGAAAATCCCATAATCATCTATTTCTTGGGCAATCTTGGCGGCGATTGTCTGGATGCGCTGCTCGACTTCAATTGAAATATTTGCCGGCACAAACGAATTGATCAGAATCCCCTGCTGATGGATATTTTCAGCGACCGGATAAAACTTCATCCCCTCCTGATTGATGGCAAAAATGATCGAAACTTCCTTGTCGTAATCAATCAATTCCTCTGCCATCACACCATAATTGCCAAACTCTAAAAATGCTTGCTCTAGTTCAGAGCGCTCGGTAATGACGCGACTGCCCTTGCCATCGTAACCACCCGTGCACGTTTTTAAGACAATCTTTTGATCTAATTGGTCAAATACCGCAACCAGCTGGTCCAAGTTTTCAATCAGATGAAAATCCGGAACTGTAATACCAATATTTCGCAAGCTTGATTTTTGTCGGTATTTATTTTGAATCATAGCCAGTGTTTTTGCGCCGGGATAGATGGCGTTGCCCTCTTGTTCAAGGATTTCTAATAACCCCACATCAATATGTTCAAACTCATAGGTCAATACATCGGTTTTTAGCGCCAGTACCTTAAGTGCTGTTAAATCATCAAATTCAGCAACCATTTGAAAATCGGCAATTTGACCAGCCGGAGAATTTGGTTTGGGATCTAGCACAATCGCATTTAAGCCCAATCGCTTGGCTTCTAACACCAGCATCCTGCCTAATTGTCCGCCGCCGATAACCCCAATGGTTGATGGCGAATCTAAGCGCTTTATTATTTTTCTATCTATCACTTTAACCTCCGATTTTAAACAAAAAAGCCAACAGCAAAACTTATATAAAGTTTTGCTGTTGGCTTATTTTTTGACTGGTTTCTAACCCTTCAAGCTATCTTCCAACACTAATTATTTAACTTGATTTTTAATTTAGTCTTATCATTCAATTATTATAATACAATTATTATAATACAATTATTATAATACAATTATTATAATACAATTATTATAATACAATTATTATAATACAATTACTCAACTTTCCCAGCTTAATTGACCAAACAAAGCCTTTATAAAAGAGGCCTGAGAGTCAATCCATTGCTGGAGTTGATTTTTTAACAGTGTAGACTTTCTCGAGCCTACCGAATTTAATTGTTCAACAAATAAGCTCATCAAACTTTGAAGAGCGGTTGAGAGTGCCATATCCTGGATGTCATCACAAAGCCTGAAGAATAATTCACACAAGGTTTTATCATCATTTTCGCTTCGGCGAAGCCATTCCAGGAGAATGTAACGGGTAAAAACAATGGTTGTATGGCTGATCATCATGTCATAGCTTCGCCCCTGAAATTC
>JAHIQT010000054.1 GCA_018903255.1 Bacillota bacterium
AGATCGAATTAAGCAGCCCTGGTTTATTGGCATATTGAAACACTGCCTCAATCGCCCGGGGATTGGGACTATCGATACATAACGGCGTTTCTACCGCTGCCTGAACCACTTCGATCAGCCATTTCAGGGTTTCAATTTCCAGTTCCGGAGCGGTACTGGCGCAGACATCAATAAAATCCGCCCCCGCCGCCGCCTGTTTGACTGCCCGGTCGGCAATGAAAGCCGCATCACGCTTGTCAATCGCCTCCTTAACCGCCGGAATACTGCCATTTATTTTTTCTCCGATTATAATCATCTCGTCGCTCCTTTTATGTCTTAAATCAGCAGGTTCATGTAAAAATCAAAGGTTTCATGGCTGAACCGCTCAAAATTGGCCCGGGCAAAATCCGGGGTCAATGGATAGTTTTGTTTGAATGTTTCCCAGTCGAACAAATATTGAGACTTAGGCTTGGGTACCAGGCGCTCATCATAGACAAAGCCTTCACTGTTCAGCGGTGTACCAAACGCAGCACCGGGGTTTTCGTAAGCGGCATGGTCCCGTATATACTCGGTTAAGGCGGCCAGGGTTTCCAGATTCACTTCCTTCAGGGTCAGCGGGTTTTTGTCAAAGCCAAACAGATAACCACCGCCGGGGAGCATGATATCCAGGAAGGCCTTAGCGCGGTCGACAATCTGAGCCGGGGTATCGGTCTTCAATGAGGCACTGGGGAATAAGCCGGTCAGCAGGAATTTTTTACCCAACTTATCTTTGATGGTCTGCGGATCGCCATATTCAAAAGCCAGCTGACAACCAGCCGGAATTTCTGACAGCAGGATATCCAGATAGCGGCTCCAATCGTGTTCACAGAACATATTGGGACGGGCGCCCACCGCGGCAAACTGTTGCAGCATCGTTTTATAGGAAGGCAGATAGATCTCGACAAAATCCTTTTCGCGCATAAAGGTCGGCATATGCAATGGAATAAAGACCGATCCCTGGGGATCGATATTCCCCGGCAGCCCCCAATGATAGAGCAACGGCATGACCGCCGCGGCGGCTTCCTGGAGCTGGGTTTTGTGACGACGGACATCCATGCTGATGCCGGAAAAGCTGCGCAGCTGATCGGCAATAAAATCCAGCGGGGCTTCGGTAAAATTAAAGGAACCCAGGGGACTGCCGGGATAATAACCATGAGTCTGGATCAGCTCGAAAAAGGTCGGCAGAAAAGCCATTTCGTCATTCTGCAGCGCCAGCTTGCCCATCTGGATGGCGGTGGCCATCTTAATCGGATTCTGGGGATCAAGGTTTTTATGCTGCCGCGGGATGACGGTTTCGACCAGAAAATCAAAGGGTTTCTCAATCAATTGCAGATACTCGTCATCCATCATCCCGACCACCTCAGGATGCTGCACAAAGCCGCCATTGCCCATCACAAAGGACTGCGACCCATAAAGCTGATACATCGACGGAGTCCGGGACAGCAAAAAATTTGCCGGTGCCACCAGACAGCTATCGGAATAGATTTTTGCACACAGGTCGCGGGCCGGATCAGCCAGCATCGCATAATTGAATTGAAAATCAAACAGGTTCTGACCTCCATATTCAGCCACCAGATGCTGGGGCAGGGTCAGCCCGATCGGCATCCGCTCAGGAATCGTGTTGGTGTAATAATCACTGTACAGTTTTCCCCGTTGCTGTTGTAAAGCTAAAACATCGCTCATTTTTTTCCTCCATTATATTAGTTAGATTTTGAATAAAAGTAATTTTGCTGCCGGGTTCCCCGATCGACCGTTAAAGGTTTACATCGTTACCGCCATGATAACAAATTAAAAGGCGTCCTTCTGTCTCGCAAAAGACATAAGGACGCTTATTTTTGTAAATATTATTTATTTTAAGAAAGTTTAAATGTTATTTGAGCAAAACTGCCGCAGTTTTTCCATGTTTATCACAATTATCTGGTTTCGTTGGGTGTCGATGACCTTTTCTTCGCGTAGTACCTTAAGATACTTGGCCACATTGGCCCGGTTCAGACCAACAAATTCGGCAATCGCCTGCTGCGAAAAGGGAATCCGCTGGTCATGATCGTTGGTGTTCTTTAAATAGATATAAAAGAAATTGCAGATCTTTTCCATCCCGGTGGAAAACAACTGGTTAGCCAATTCCTGCCCATTCAGGGAAACCAGTTTAATATAAGCCCGATACATGGCCATGTTCAGGGCCGGATTGGTGTTAACATACCGCTCAAAGCCAACCCGGTTAAAGACATAGACTTCCAAATCAGTCACCGCCGTAAAGGCAAAGGAGTGCATCATTTCAATTTCGCCGGGAAAATACAACGGTGCCAGATAACCCTTGCCGTAAAATGACGAGGTTTTGACATTCCCGGATTCATGAATAAAAGACCCGGACATGGTCCCACTGATGATATAGTACATCTCATTCATCGGTTCGCCAAAGCCGTTGACTGGCTCATTTTTATGATAGTGCCGGACCGCACTTTTGATCTTGGCGAAATAATCTTCAAACGCCGAAAAATCATCGGAAAAATAATATTGCAGCTCCATTATGCCTGCCTTTCATCTACAAATCATTGGTGTCAGCTTTAACTGCCGTTTTATTTAAATACATTTTTTTATCGGCTTTTTCCAGCATCTGCGGGAGCGAATCGCCGCCATACTCGTAGCCAACTGCGTATTGGATTTTTAGTTGGTCTGATTTTTTATTATACCGGATCGCGGCCAGTTTGATCTCCTTAAGTAACTGCTCGATTTGTTCCTCACGATGGTTCTTGACAATCATAATAAATTCATCCCCACCATAACGGCCAACAAAGACGTTTTCGTTGGTCAAATGATTTAAGATATCAGCAAAGGCCTTAATCAGAGCATCCCCGGCACTATGACCCAGATTATCATTGACCCATTTCAGGTTATTGAGATCAAACATAACCATGCAGTAGGGACCTTCTTTTCGATCCATGGGGGTCCAGATCTGCTCTTCACAACTGAGTCGCCCGGGCAGCCCGGTTGGTTTATCGTAATAAGCGGCGGTCGCCAGCTCTTTATTTTTTCTGAGTAGCTGGATTTCTGTCATCGCCTGCTGCAGCGCAATCACAATTAACAGCCCCAATAGGATGACCATCACCAATTCCAGAGTGGTGAGAATTTTTGTTTTCTGTTCCAGATAGAATTCTGCTGTTCCGACCACGTCGTTGGCCATATCGAAATAGGTCTCACTCATCTGGATGACTTGCCCATGGTTGCCGGGATCGCCGCGATAGATCAGAATTTCGGCTTGCAAATCATCCCAATAATCATCCAATTCTGAGAGTTTTTCAAGATAGGGTATATCGTCCAGTTTGTCAAGATCGTACGGTCCTTGTCCGGTCTGGAGCTCATTGAGAATTCCGTCCAGATATAGCATCAGATCATCCTTGGGGATGTCGTTGGTTTCCAGCTTGACCAGGCGCTGGGTGCCCCCCCGGATAATCCCGGTATAGTTGATCGCCCGACCGGTTCCCTGGATAATGTCCACCAACTGGAAAATATTAAACAGCACGATCCCTAAAATAACGACACAGACCAATTGTACAATTTTGTAAAGCAATTTACGATTACTATCCATACGTTTATTATCCTCAGTTTTTTATCTTTCATCGTATCTGTTTCTAGATTATCTGTCAACTCTAATTTTGAATGTTGACAGTAATGAAGATGTCACTTTTTTTACTTCCGCCGCGCTACAATCCGGACAATCCGCGGCCGGTTATAGCGCTGGGCAATGATACAGGGCATGTTGATGGCCAGGGCATAGATCAGCATATAAAGAATCACGATCGGTGGCGTGAAAAACCCGAACACCCAGAAGGGCAGAATCGCCAGCCAGTGGATCATTTCAGCGCGGCAGGATTCCAACAGGTATTTGTCGAGATTATCTTTTGAAAAACTGACCAGCTTTTTCTTTTCAAAACCGCCTTTCACCAGCGAGCCGCCATCCGGCAGGTATTTTTTCCAGCGCCGTACCCGTAACCATTTCTCATAAATCTCGCCGTCGTTTTCCCAGCGATGGGCCCGATAAAACCAGGCGGTGTAATCAAAACAGCGATCCGGCAGGCGAGTACAGAGCAGGGCCGCGGTTACCTGAAGGATCGGCCAGACAATAAAACACAGCAGAATGGTCAGTCCCTGGGGCAGAAATATAATTTGCATGCGCTACTCCTCTATTATTTATCCAAACGAATTTTTCGGTCTTTCCAGATAACCGGGCGACCCAGTATTTTTTTTGCCAACGACCGTAAAAAAATCAGCAGATAAAAAAGCAGCAGCGGCGGATAAAAGACGATGCTGATCACTGAGAAGCTGCCGATATGCCGGGTGATGCGGTTCAGTTCCAGCACCCAGATGCCATAGCACACGGCCATTAACCCGGCCCCGAGCCACTGCTGCCAGACCAGATTAAGAACCAGATAAAGCGGCGCCGAGGCCATCGCGGTGATCCAGAAAAAGACCAGCACTAAAATCAGCAGCGGTGTTTTCGCCACCCCGGCGGCCTGGTTTTTGGTCCAGCCCTGAACCAGCTGCCGCAATCCGCCGCGGTACATCCGATAAGAAACGTCGTGATCCCCCATAAACAATGCAAAGGGAATGTCTTTTTCGCGGAGTTTTTGACCCAGGGCCATATCATCGACGATGCTGTCTCTAATGGCGGCATGACCGCCGACCGCCTGGTAATCAGCCCGACTGATCAAGATCACCGGACCATAGAGGCCAATCTGATAAGGATTGGCTGGCTTGTTTTTACCACGCCTCGCCGGCAAGCCCAGACCATTGGCCCCCATCTGGATGCAATTAAAAAACAGCGACAAGACTTCGGTTTTGTTCTCGATCTGATGATAGGGCATCACTGAGATCACCCGACCGGTTTTTTGATGAGCCTTTAACAATTTGTCAATTCCGGTCGGACTCAGCCGTACATCGGCGTCCAGAAATAACAGCAGCGTCCCGGTGGCCGCTTCCCCGCCCTGTTGGCAGGCCCATGCCTTGCCCAGCCAGCCAGCTGGACGTGGAGCGGAGGTAATCAGCCGGGCCCCTAAAGCGGTGGCGATGCGGGCGGTTTGATCGCTGGAGCCGTCATCGACGCAGATAATTTCGTGAATGTCAAGTGTTTGATTTCTTAAATCGCCCAACAATAAGGCCAGGTTCTGTTCTTCGTTCCGGGCTGGGATGATAATCGACAGCCGGGGTATTTGGTTGCCCCGGTCTTGGGGATCACCTCGCTCCAGTCCGGGGAAACGATAAAAAAGCAGCCAACTGGCCACCAGCCCCAGCACCATCATGGCCCCGACGATGATCATCGTCGGCCCCCCGAATCATCACCGGACTGACCCGCTCGCCCCTGTTTGGCCAGTTGCTTGATCACCCCATCCGCTGCCAGCTTACCGGTCAGGATCGAGACCGGCAACCCTGAGGGACTGAAGGTCCATTGGCCGGCCTGAGAAATATGGGGTAGCGGGGTCGCAATGGTTTTGGCAATTTTGCGAAAATGATTGACCACCGGCAATTTTCCGGCGATCGCCTCATCGCGAAAGGCCCAGCCGGTAATGGCTCCGCCAGCATTTCCAGTGAGCCGCTCAATCGTCAAGGGGGTGGAACTGAAGCGCTGTTCAACCTGTTCGATTAAGCCTGGAAAAATGCTGTTCTCCAACACCGCCATCATCTGCTCTTCGCATAAGGCTTTAAAGGCCGGATACCAGCCTGCTTCAAAAGTGGCTTTAACCAGCCGGTAATCCATTAAGGTGCTGACAATCACCCCGGTTTTTCCAACTGGGGCCAGGGCTGGATCCCGGAGCGCCGGGCAGGAAATCTCGTAGGTGGTCAGGGCCAGATATTCCCGGACCCAGGCTTCCAAAGCGGTCTGCTTTTCCGACGCCGACCGGGCCGGATTCGCCAGCACCACCTGCCAGGGTTCCGACCGGATGGCCGAAAGCCCGGCTTTGCTGGGGGTATAAAAACAATGGGGGCCGCAGCGCCGAGCAAAATATGCCGGGGCCAGCTTGACTCCCAGGTAGAGGGTCAAGATCGAGTCCCCGCCACGGTTTTCGCGGATCTTTTGTTGCTGTTCCCGAACCTGCTGGTCGGGTTCCCCTTGTTCCCCGAAATCAACGGCGTTATAAAGAGTCTTCATATCCCCGCACCAGATCAGTTCCCGATAACCAAAGCGGCGGCCATCCCGGGTGGTCACCCGCTGCGTTTTAAGATCGATCTGGCTGATCTCAGTGCTCAAAGCCAGCTCGCCCTGATGGGCGGCAATAAAGTCACTCAGCGCGGTGACCAGCCGCCCGGTGCCACCGATGGGGTAGCTGTAATCGCTGTATAAACCAAAATAACTGAGGGCAAAAAAAGTCGGCATCTTTTCAAAAAAATGCTGGATGATGACATCGATCAGCGCCTGGTTTTTGGTAAAGCGCCGCAAATAATCCTCAATCGGTTCACTGAGTTTCTGGGCTTTGCGGATATTCACCTGGTATTTAAGCAACCACGGCAGCAGCGTTTTAAACAGATAGTCCTTGTCCATAGTCAGATCCATAAACAGCGGGTTTTCAATGCCGTAAAGGACCTCCATGTAACCGGTCACTTTGCGGATTTCGCTGATAATGGCAGCAATTTCGGCTTGATTGTCGGGAAATTTCACACTCAGCATGGCAGCATAAGCATCCAGACTATCCACCCCGGTTAAGGTCATCTGGACATCTTCAATGCCGATCACCACCGGATTATTAACAAACTCCAGATCAATTCCCAGCTGCGCTAGCATCGGAAAAACAATGCCGGAGTTTTCAAAGGCCCGGATCCCGGCATCAAAGGTAAAGCCCTGGCGGCTGAAGCTCCCCACCAGGCCTCCGGCCTTTTCGCTTTTTTCACAGAGCAGGGTCGTAAAACCGGCTTTGGCGGTATAGGCAGCACTGGTCAAACCGGCAATCCCGGCTCCGACGACAATCACATCATAATTATTTCCGGCAGCCTCTGTTCCGTTTGCATCGTCTTTTTTTAAATCTTTCATCGCAACCACCTCCATCTACCCCAGCAACCCATCGATCACTGCCTGGATTGCCACCGGCTTACCATTTCTGCTGTTCTGAATGCAGCGGCTTTCGCAGAGGGCCAGATCCAACGGTTCTGTTTCGACCCTGATCTGGTGTTCATCGCAATAGGCTTCCAGCCGTTTCCTGGCACCGACCAGATTCCCCACCGTGACCCGGCGCATGATCCCGCGGATATCCAGATTGGTCCCCTGGGCTTGCATCCCGATCGAACAATAGGGATGCTCACAATATTCACAGCGGGAGGCCTTTTGCATCAGGATCCGGATTTCAGCCGGGACATCGGTATAGAGTTTTTCGGCGGTCACCGGTTTGGCTATGATCCGTACCTTCTTCTTTCGCTCAGGCTGATAGACATAAGGCCGCAGCCCCCGTTTCTTGAGCACGGCATTGGCCGCTGCAAGCCCCGATGTGGTCACGGTTGGGGTGCCGGTACCCATCACCGTCGATTCGCCGCAGCAGAACAGATTATCCCATTCGGTCCGGGTATGAAGCCGTTTGAACATGTGCTGACCCAGCATCTGTTTGGGACCGGCCACCGCCCCGCCGTTTTTATTAGTATAACGCTCGATTGTCCGGGGCGTGGCCAGTTCGACGTAGCGGATTGCTTCGCCAAAGCCGGGAAAACGGTTTTCCAGCACCGCGATCAACCGCGCTTGTTCCAGCTCTTTTCTGGCCAGATAATCCGCTTCCTCGCCCGCCTGCCAGTTTTCAAAGCTGGGGCCGATAGCCAGCACCACATGGCTGCTGGCATCACAGAGGGTCTGGTCATCAAGACTGGAAATATAAACGGTAACCTCACTTTCATCAAGCCGATCCGGGTTACCCACCAGCATTTCCACCGGCTCGGTGTCCGGCGGGATCACCGCTTTGTTGACCTGGGCATAAAGTACCACACTGGGATAAGTAGGCACCTGTCGGGCCGCCCAGCGGGCCCTTTCCAGGCTCAGGTATTGCCGGTCGATGAGCTTGCCATATAAATTCCAGACCGTCCCCGAATAGATTAGATCCCGGCCGAATAATTTTTCACCACTGCTCAGTTTAACTCCTACCGGCCGGTCATGCTCAAAAATAATCCCCGTTACTGTTTCTTCCAGCACCATCGTGCCACTGTTTTCTTCGATCACTTTCTCCAGCTTGCCCGGCAAAAAAATGGTCGAACCGGCGGGATAATAGCTGCCGCCGAGATGGTTGTCGATAAACATCACCGCCGCCAGCACCGCCGGGGCTTCTTCCAGAGTGGCATAACAATAGGTGGACGTAATCTTATCAAAAAACTTAAAAATCTCCGGATCACTAAAATAAGCGGCCAGCAAACTGCGGGCACTTTTATTTAAATAACCCAGAAACCGGGCATAGGATAGTGGGTGTTTGATCAGACTCTTGAGGGCGCCCCGGGCTTCAGTTTCATCCGGGGTGGTATAATTGGGATTGGCCACCATCACGTCCGTATACATCTTCTCCAGATCCCGGTACAAGCGCCGGATATTAGCCTGTTCCGAGGGAAACACCGTGCCCAGCTGGGCGGCAAAATCATCGATATCAGCTCCAAAGCGAATCACATGGCCCTTGAAATGCATGCAGTACAGCAACTCATGCTTGACCACCTCAATCGGTTCTTCCAGACAATCAAAAACAAAGCGATGGGCGTTAAAGCCCTTGTCACCAAAACCGAATAGCATCGCCGCGCCAATGTCAAAGATCACCCCATTGCGTTTAAAAACGCCGCAGGACCCGCCAGGATTATAGCTTTTTTCAATCACCGCCACCTTTAAACCGCTTTTCGCCAGCAAACTCCCGGCTGTCAGACCGGCTAAGCCGCCACCAATAATAATCGCATCATATTCCATAACTTTTCCCTCTTTGTGCTCATTTTGTTGTTATTGTTATCTATTCATACCCCGAATCATTACAATTACGCCCAGAGGTGCCCGCAATTTTTTCAAGATTTTGCTAGTCCCTTGTTTATACTGGCTGGCAACAGGTATAATAAAACCACCAGAACGTAAGCAGCCTATTCTTTGTTTAGCCGATTCACATCACCCGATCCCCAATTTATCACCGGAGGTAGAATTGATTTTATATGGACTCAATCCCCATCAAATGATCCCCACAGCCCAGGCCCTGCGGCAAAAAGGTAAAGCCGCCCGGGCCATTGTCAGCTTTATTAATCAGGGTACCTTTACTCCGGTTAACCGGGATATCAATGCGATGATCAACGAGCAAAACCGCACCCGGCTGCCCGAACTCATCGACCTGCGGCGGGAACGGATGGCGGTATCGCCCTTCACCTTTTACCGCGGCACTGCCCTGATCATGGCCCATGACCTGTCTCAGCAGGCCATCACCGGGGCGCCGCTGGTAATCTGCGGCGATGCCCATATCAATAATTTTGGACTGTACGCCTCCCCCGAACGACGGCTGGTTTTTGACCTCAACGACTTCGACGAGGCCGCCCCCGGCCCCTGGGAATGGGATTTGAAGCGCCTCGTCACCAGCATTATCCTCTGTGGCGAGGACTTGGGAATGAGCGACATTCAAGTCAAGGAAGCCGCCAGCAAAGCCGCCCTCCATTACCGCTATGAGCTCCGCAAACTAATGGAAAGCAGCTCGCTGGAACGCTTTTACAGCAGCATCGGTGAAGATGACATTCTCGATTCGGTGTCCCCCAAAAATAAAAAGGCCTACAAGAAAATCATCAAAAAAGCCAAAAACCGCAACTCGCAACAGGTGATTTCAAAAATGACCCAAAACGACGGCTATGGCCGCCGGGTTTTCATCGAAAATCCCCCGGTCCTCACCCATCTCGATGCCGGTCTGGCTGCTGATGTTGAAGCGGCCTTTGAAGCCTATAAAAAAACCGTCCGTCCCGATATCGCCCTGCTGTTGTCGCAGCATCTCTTAACTGATGTGGCCCGACGGGTTGTCGGCGTCGGCAGTGTCGGCACCCGTTGTTATTTGCTGGTGTTAACCTGTGAAAACGCGAGCCACCTGGTGCTCCAGATCAAAGAATCTTCCCCATCGGTGGTGTCCCGCTATAATCCCATTGTCGGCTCCCCCCTGGGAAAGCTCAACCCCGAACAGAACAACGGCCTGCGGGTGACCACCTGTCAGCAAATTTTACAGGCCTACTCAGATCCTTTTCTGGGGCACTTTCAGGCCAACGGTCGGGATTTCTACGTCCGTCAATTCCGGGATATGAAGGGCTCCTTTGAAATGAATGAACTGACCAGCCAGGGTTTCCTGGAGTACGTCGAAGGCTGCGGCCTGTTGCTGGCCCGCGCTCACGCCCAAAGCCCCAACGCCAACTATGTGGCTGGCTACATCGGTAAATGCGAGGCCTTCGATAAAGCCATTGTTAAGTGGTGCTATGATTATTCCCGCCAAGTCTATCAAGACTATGAGAAATTTGTCAGGTAGTCGATCAGCCATAAAAAAAGAAAGCACCGATTAATTCGGGGCTTTCTTTTTTACGCCATCATGTTTCACCGTTTTCCCTTACTCAATGTTTATCCCTTTGATCGCGTTTAATTAAAAACACCCGTTTTGCAGGAATGTGGAGTAACCACTCCTCCGGCATACCAAAATCAAAGGTTTTCGATGTTTCAACTCTCAGGACACAACCCGAGCAATTAACAATGATGGTATTTGAATACACCCCTTCAATGACTTCAACTACTTCAACTGCATAATTATTGTCGTTGACTGAGTCTTTTGGTACAAAACTCAAATGATGGGCTCGGATCCCGGCAGTCATCATCCCATCAACCGGTTGAACTGGCTTTACTGCGTCAAAAATCAGACGACCCGATTGCAATCTCAGGTTTTCGTCGCTTTCATCAATAAGCGTCACATCCAGGAAATTTTTACAGCCGGTAATCATTGCCGCTGTTAAGTTAGGCGGATGACAAATTAAATCCTTTTTACCCATCACCGGGTAATTCATGCCCTTTTCGATAATCATGATCTGATCACAGATACGGTAAGCTTCTTCAATGTCATGGGTCACCAGTAAGACAATCCCATTATAACTATTTTTGATAAGTTCTATCAGTTCAATTTCCAGCAACTGCTTGACATGGGCATCCAAAGCAGAGAACGGTTCATCCAGTAACAATAAATCCGGTTCTGCGATGAGTGTCCGTGCCAGCGCGGTTCGTTGTTGCTGACCACCGGAAAGCTGCGACGGATAATGATTGGACAGTCCCTCTAATTGCATCCGGGTAATCATTTCATTTACTTTTTTGTATCGCTCATCTTTTTTTAGATGCTTGATACCGTAGTCAATATTTTTATAAACTGTCATGTGTGGAAATAAGGCATAATTTTGAAACACATAGCCGATCTTTCTTTTTCGGGAGGGCAGATTTATTTTCTGCTTTGACGAATAAAAAATCTCACCATTAAGTTTTATCTCGCCATTATCTGGGGCAAAAAATCCAGCAATGGTCTTAAGCGTCATACTTTTACCACAGCCAGATGAACCCAGTAATCCTAAAACGCCTTTGTTTAAGGAAAACGAAACATCCAGATTAAAAGATCCCAAGTTATGCTCAATTGATACCTCTAACACACGCTTCACCCCCTTTTTACTTTTTGTTCCATACTATTAATAATAAACAACACCATCACTGCAATGCCAGTCATGATTAAGACAAGCATATTTGCCATATCTTTATTCCCGGCCTGAAGGGCATTATAGATGGCAATTGGCATGGTGCTTGTCTGCCCGGGAATATTGCCACCGATCATCAGGGTCGTCCCAAAATCGCCCAGTGCTCGCATAAAGCACATGGTCAGACCAGCAACAATTCCCCGCCATGAGATTGGAATAATAATGGTCAAGAAAATATTAAATTCGTTTCTTCCGAGCAAACGGGCCGCATTTAGATAGTCCTCATTGATTTCAAGAAATGCCGTCTTAGAGGATTTAATCAGGTAAGGAATTGATACAATCGTCGCCGCAATTACTACTCCAACGGGTGTAAATACCAGCATGATACCCAAGCTGTTTTCTAAAAATTGACCAACCGGTGATTGTCGGCCAAGTAGGACCAGTAAATAATAACCAAGCACGGTTGGCGGTAGAACAATCGGTAGACTCGTCAAGGTGTCTAAAAAGTTTACTACCCTGCCACGCTTACAGCTTAAAAAATAGGCAATCGGCAGGCCGATGACAAGACTGATGAGGGTTGAGCAAAGTGAAACCGCCAAAGACAAGTATAAGGGAAATAAATTGATGCTATCCATCTATCATTCAGTAGTGACAAAGCCATAACGACTCATGATTTCTCTGCCTTGCTCACTGTTAACATACTCAACAAATTTTTTACCGAGCTCTTCTTCCTTTGTGCCTTTTATCACGGCCATTGATTGTTTCAGGGGATTGTGCATTTTTGCATCGATCAAACTGAAATTCAACGTTGCTTGATCATAAAGTGATAGTGCTACAAACCCGGTATCGGCGTTACCAGTTGTGATTAGACTCAGTGTATCTGAAATGTTATTACCATAAACCAGCTTTGGTTCCAGCGTTTCCCACAAACCTGCCGTCGTTAGAGCCTGTTTAGCCGCCAATCCATAAGGTGCATGGTCAGGGTTAGCAATGGCAATTTTTTTAATTTCCGGATTTAATAAATCCTCCATCGTTTTTGCTTCAATTAAGCTATTTTTCATGGTAACCAGCCCAATTCTACCTAAAGCATAAAGTTGTTTAGTCTCTGACACAATAAAAGCTTTACTGTCCAGATCATCCATCACAGTCTGGCTGGCCGATGCAAACACATCAAAGGGAGCACCATTGACAATTTGTTCAGATAAGGTACCGGTTGAACCAAAAGAGAATGTTACTTTACAGTTATTAGCCTCTTCAAACGCTGCCCCAACTTCCGTGAACGCTTTAGTTAAATCAGAAGCCGCGGCGACGGTGAGCGCCTTTTGAGGTTCAGACGCACTGTTATCTTTGGAATCAGTGGTCTGACTTGCACGACAACCAGATAAAACTGCTAAAACTAACACCAGCAATACCAAAATCATGTTCTTTTTCATAATAATTTCCTCTTTTCACTGTTCTATACATATGACCAAAACGAACGAATCGTGACATAATGTGATATGGAAATACAATTTATGTATCATTTCGTCCTATTTTAATTTATATTAATAGCATTGTCAATATAAAACTATACCATTTAGTACGAAACGTGATATAATAAATGAAAATAATCTATTTTACCCTTAGAAAGGATGTTTCTATGACAGATCGCATTGCGTTAAACACTCAGGAAGTGGCTGAGCTGTTAAAGGTTGGAAAAAACACGGTTTATGACTTAGTTAAACGAGGAGAAATCAATTCATATAAGGTTGGTAGAAAAATCCGATTTGCTTTGAGTGACGTTGAAGCATATATTGAAAAATCTAAAAGTATTCAATCGGTTGCCTTACCTCCTAATGATCAGGAATCAAGGATAGAAAACCAACCGCCACAAATTGATTCGATTCCTAATGATCTGGTGATCTGTGGCCAGGATATCATCCTCGATGTTTTGTCCAATTTTATTGAACACCAATCAAATGGTCTACGCGTACTCCGCGCCTACACTGGAAGCTACAGCAGCTTAGTCTCTCTTTATTATGGAAAGGTTCAGATTGCAACTGCACACTTATGGGATAGCGACACCGGACAATACAATGTTCCCTATGTGCGGAGACTTCTTCCCGGTATCCCTACTATTATCATTCATCTTGTATATCGCATGCAGGGTTTTTATGTTGCCAAGGGAAATCCGAAGAACATTCAAACCTGGACGGATTTAAAACGACCCGACATCACCATGATCAATCGCGAAAAGGGTGCTGGTTCCCGGGTATTGCTTGATGAAAATTTACGGCTATTAGGAATTGACAGCAGAACGATTAAAGGTTATCGCCGGGAAAGCCAATCCCATCTGGCTGTCGCCAGCGCTGTTGGTCGTGGCGCCGCAGATGTGGCGGTGGGAAATGAAAAAATCGCCAGACAGGTTGATCATATCGATTTTATCCCTTTACAAAAAGAACGATATGAGTTGGTTATCAAGAAAGAAGATTTATATTTGCCATCGATTCAGATGATGCTAGAAATCCTCCGTTCGGACGAGTACAAAAATGAAGTGATTGGTATTGGCGGTTATGACGTTTCAGAGATGGGTAATATTGTGGCGGAAATTTAGGATTGCTATTTTTTACTAGTCAATATTTTTGTCATAATAATAAACAAAGCGCAATCCACCACCTTTGTCACCATCTTACTGGCGGTGATTGGTGTAATTATGATGATTACCGAATTTTAAAATTATATTCATTATTTCTTTGTTAATTATCCCAAGTTGATCATCCTAAAATTTTTGATTACGATTTCAGTCCGTGGTTTTATTGACACCATATTAGCTGCATGATAACATTATTGTATAAAAGGTGATGGAGTTCACCTCAATTGCTTAAAGCTGATGACTCCTGCAGGATTTTTCAATGCTGCGGGATTTTTATTGTCAAAAATAAACAAACGATAAACCTTCATGTCATAGTATTTATTCACTTAAGTCAGGAGGACTGTTATGAAAAAATATTATTTTATCGCCGCTGGTGGTGCCGTTGGCGCATTGTTGCGGTTTTTGCTTAAAAGCTCACCCAATCTTTTTCAATCTACCGACCAACTGATCAATCTGGCCTTAACCATTCTTGTTATCAACCTAATTGGTTGCCTGTTGCTGGGGATGCTCAATGCCGTTTTCTCAAAAACCGAACGGATCAGTACCGATGTCAAACTAGGCTTAACAGCTGGATTGCTGGGTGCCTTTACCACCTACTCAACCTTCTGCAAAGAAAGTCTCAACATTCTGGATGCCGGTTATCTGCGCTTTTTTTGTTACTATGTAGCGGCCTCCATTACCCTTGGGGTAGCTGCTGTTTACCTTGGCCATCTGATCGGCCATCATGTTTTGCACCCGGTTGGCAAAAATCTGGTTTCCCGATTCAGCCTTGATTATCAGTAAGGAAAGTATCTCATGGAAATTGTATGCGTCATTATCGGTGGTGCGCTCGGTAGCACCACCCGTTTTTATCTGGGCAAACGGTTTGCCTCCCGGCATAAACACCTCCCGGTTGGAACCTTTATCATCAACGTCTCCGGCGCCTTTCTCTTAGGTGTCGTCAGTGGTTTTGATATCTCAACCCTACTTTATGGTTTGTTTGCCGAAGGTTTTCTGGGCGCCTACACCACCTTTTCAACCTTTATGTTTGAAGACTTTGTGCTGCTTCAGAATAACCGGATCCTCAGTGCGATTATCTATGTACTGGCCACGCTAGTCGTAAGCTTTCTGACTTTTTACGGTGGCTTCCTAATTTTTGCATCACTACCTGGCTAAACGATCACACCACGAAAAAAAACATCAAAGTTTAAGGCTTTGATGTTTTTTTGATTCTATTTTCGACTCTATCTTACCGGTGATGTCACCCTCTCTGCTTCATTAAAAATATTTTATACATCTTTCAGCGCTGGATACAAGCACTTTGCGAACATGATACTTGGTGCTAACCTGGTTCCATCTTCGAAAAACAATAATCAATAAAAGCAACCGTTGTCAGCGGACGGCTGAAAAGATATCCTTGGATGAAATCACAACCGAATTTTTTCAGGAATTCCAGTTGTTCCTCCGTCTCGACACCCTCGGCAACAACCTGAATGCCCAGACCATGGATTATCGTAATCATCGATTCTGCAATCATTTGCTCCCGCTCATCGGTTACCATGTTACTAATCAGCGAGCGATCCAATTTAATAATATCCAGGGGCAGATCTTTCATACAACCAAAGGAAGAGTAGCCGGTTCCAAAATCATCAAGCGCCAGTTTGACCCCCATTTGCTTTAATTCATAAAACACCTTGACGATTTCTTCGGTATCACGAATCAGGATGCTCTCGGTTATTTCTAGTTTAACAAAGGCCGGTTTAATACCAGCCTGATAAATTCCGCTAGCGACCGACTCGACCAGCTCGGTACCCCGATTTTCAAATGACAATAGTGAAATATTAATGCTGACGGTCATTTCGGTAATGCCCATTTCTTGCCAGTTTCTAACCGCTTGACAAGCTTCCCGGATGACCCAGTCGGTAATTGGAATGATCAATTTGCTTTTTTCAGCGATCGGGATAAAGTCAGCCGGCGAAATCCTCCCCAGATAGGGGTGATTCCATCGTAACAGCGCTTCAGCGTGATTAAACACCCCCTTGTTAATGTCATAAATGGGCTGAAAGTGGAGCTCAAATTCTCCTTTTTCAAGGGCGACTTTCATATCTTTTTCCAAGATTGCTTCCCGGGTTCGGGTTTGATCCATTTCTGGTACATAGACAACGATTTTATTTCTTTCTTTTTTGGCCGCATATAAAGCCGTATCAGCATTTTTAACGGTTTGTTCGAGGCCTTCTGTTTCTGATCCAAAACTGATGCCAATGCTAGCGGTTAAATAGAAAAGCCGCCTTGCCACCATAAACTGGGTCGAGATTGACTTAAACACCTGCGATGCCAACTGCTCAACAAACTGCCAATCATGGGACTCGACAATAATGACATACTCATCACCGCCATAGCGATAAACTAAGCCACTGATACCAACGCATTTGAGGATTTTACTGGCCATTTCCAGAAGCACCTGATCGCCCTCATGATGGCCAAGCGCGTCGTTGATCACCCGGAAATTATCAATGTTGACAAGGATGACTGACTTTTTGCCTTTTTTTGCTTTTACATCCGCAAAACTTTTACTAAGCGCCTTGCGATTCAATAAACCGGTCAGCGGATCATGAAAATCAATATAGCGGATTTCTTCTTCTTTCAATTTTCGTTCATTAATGTTACGGCTGGAACTGACAATCTCGATCTCACCCAAGCCATTATAGCGATATCGCGATGAGGTCTCGACCCAAATAATCTCACCATTCTTACATGGTTGCTGAACCTCATAAATGTAACGCTTCGGGTTGTCAGGTTCGGCAATAAACTCCTGGGTGGTGCGGGAAATTTCTTCCATAAAGTGATGGCCACTGTCAAATGCCAGCTTATCGACAAAGTGCTGAGCCATCGCTTCTTCGACAGTAAAACCGCGCAAATCCTCGATTGATGGGCTGATATAGACAAATTTTCCGGTACTGACATTGTACACCCAGATCACATCCGCGGTGGTATCGGCCAACAACCGATATTTTTCTTCGCGTTCGGCAATCAAAGTCTTCGATTCGATAATTTTTTGAGTCTGGCTTTCCAACCCATCAAAAATCATTGTGAATAAATAGCTTAAAACCAAGATGACAATCTGTGCTGTGAAGGCATTGACCAGCCAGTAGTTGTTAAATACTTCAATCGCCAGACCGTTGAAAACATCCAAATAAAGCAGCACAGTCAAAATTACGAAAACATTCAAATTAATGGTGAAAAATATCCGATTCCGTTTTTTATTTAACAGCGCTACCGACAACACAAACGAAAAAACCACACTGATCATCCCGGCACCATAGGGGCCGGTATAAACAAGCAAGACGATACTGATCACATAGATGCTCAAAATAATCAGAAATTTTCTAGTATCCGTTCGCAACTTTTTATTATAGATTGCAAAAACAATGACCAAAAAAACCATCGCTTCAACCATCGCCAGAATAACATATCCATCGGTATAAAACAGATATGATCCGTAAAGAAGGATCGGGCCGCCTAAAAATATTAAGAAAAACGACAGCAAGGAAAAGATTTTATTGCTCCAAAATTCAATGCCGGTAGTGTCCTCACTGGCAACTGCATTTTGATTAATCACTGAATCAAAAAATGCTTTTATTTTCTCTCTATTCATCGGTGTATCCTCTTTAGCTTGTCTGTCTATTTAAAAAATTGCTGTGCCTATCCTAAAAATAAAGTGCTACGTAACTTGTCTTTTTGAATTGTCACTTTTCTGGTTGTAACTAGTATGTGTTGTCTCTGTTATAATGGCTAGCGATTTACTACATTCCGTTTTTCACCAGTAAGAAAACAGGCCAGATTATCAACGGCAATATCCATCAATCGTTGCCGGCTTTCCCGGGGTGCCCAGGAAATATGCGGCGTAATGATGATATTTTTGGCCTCGAGCAATGGGTTGGTTAGTCTGATCGGCTCGCTAGATACCACATCGACCGCCGCGCCACCCACCTTACCGCTATTGAGGGCATCACGCAAATCCTCTTCAACAATCAGCTGGCCGCGGGAATTATTGATAATTAAAACGCCATCCTTCATTTTTTTAATATTTTCAGTATTGATGATACCCCGGGTCTCGTCAAAAAGCGGACAATGAAGAACAATCACATCGGCTGATACAAACAATTCATCCTGAGTGACGTATTGACAGGTTTCTGATTCCAACTCCGGCTGTTTATCAAGATCATTAGCCAGCACCTTCATCCCCAGCGCCTGAGCAATATGACCAGTGCGCTGACCGATTTTACCAAAGCCAATAATCCCCATCGTTTTTCCACTCAGTTCAATCAGCGGATAATTCCAGTAGCTCCAATCGGGGTTATTGGTCCAGTCACCAGAAAGTACTGACGCCGAATGATCGCCAATCCGGTGGCACAATTCCATCAGCAGGGCGATCGCAAATTGAGACACCGCATTCGTACCATAGCTGGGAATATTGGTCACAGCTATAAACCGTTCTTTGGCCGCAAGGACATCAACGATGTTGTAACCGGTGGCTAGCACCCCGATATATTTGAGCTGTTGGCAGACTGCCAATGTTTCTTTGGTGATCGGGGTTTTGTTGGTAAACACGATTTCGGCAGTGCCGATCCGCTTAACAACCTCGACTTCCGCCGTCCGATCATAAACCGTAACCGCTCCCAATTTTTTAAGACCATCCCAGCTGAGATCGCCAGGATTTAATGCATATCCATCCAATACGACTATTTCCATTTTTGTCACCTGTTCCTGTGTAAATTTGGCTCTTATTTATACCAATGCTTTATATCGATGCTGCAACTACAGCTCTCCTTATTCGGGCAGCACATCCGGTGGCGGCGCCTTGATTAAAATCAACTCGAGGGTTTCCGGATTAAAGTTATTAAGAATCATCTTGGTATTTGATGGTATTTTTAATACCGTGCCTGCCGGATAAGCGTAATAATCCTGATCACCCAGCTGCAGCGAAACTATTCCCCGCATCACCGTCATATACACCACAGCATTAGTATAATGCTCGGGAAATCCATCACTCTGATTAATAATCACATGCATGTAATGAAGGTTTTCATCCAGAATTACCTTTTCAACGACCTTCTCATTTCCACCTGTTAGTGTAAAAATCTGCTCAATCATATTGTTTTCTCCTTTTCTTTTCACTCCTACGTTCATTCCAATCTACGATGTAAATATTATACCCACATTTAAGCGGTTTAAAAAGACCGAACCATTAATATTTGCATTGGTTATGGTCTTTTTTCGAACATTCTTGATAGAATCAACCTTTGGTTGATTCTATCAACCATAATCAACTGAAAATCGATTGAACTTTTTTGCAAAAGCTTTTATAATCATAGTGAGGTGATGAAATGAAGGAAATTAATATTGGAAAAATTATTGTCGCTAAACGCCGTGAAAAAGGTCTGACCCAAGAAGATCTGGCCGCTTATATTGGGGTTTCTAAGGCTTCGGTTTCGAAATGGGAAACCGGTCAGAGCTACCCAGATATAACCTTGCTGCCCCAGCTTGGCGCCTACTTTAATATCAGCATCGATGATCTGATGGGTTATTCTCCGCAGCTGACTGCGACCGACATCAAAAAACTGTATCATCGGCTAGCTGATGATTTTGCCGCTAAACCGGTGGCGGAGGTACTGGCCGATTGTCAGGCCATCATTAAAAAGTATTACTCCTGTTTTCCACTGTTACTGCAGATGGCGGTGCTCTTTGCCAACCATCATATGTTGGCGGCAGACCCGGAGGGTGCCAAGGCATTGCTGGAAAATGCCGTAAATCTGTGCCAGCGGATTAGAAACGAAAGTGATAACATGACCCTATCCCGTGATGCACTGGCGGTTGAGGGCACCTGCTATCTGATGCTTAATCAACCCGCGCAGGTGATGGAACTGTTTGGTGAAACTGTCCGCCCCTTCCCCACTGATACCGAAATGCTGGCTCAGGCCTATCAGATGGCAGGTAACCCCGATAAAGCCAAACAGGTCTTGCAGATCAGTATCTATCAACATCTGCTGATGCTCGTTTCAACGGCACCATCCTACCTGATCTTAAACGCCAGTGATCTTAACCGGGTCGAAACAATTTTAGCCCGAACCCTGGGGGTCGCCGAGCTTTATCAACTCGATGCCCTCCACCCCAATACCATGGCACAGGTTTACTACGCCGCTGCCCAAGTCTATGCCATCCATCAGGACGCCGACACCGCGCTTGCTTATCTGGCCGATTATACCGAGGTCTGCGTATCAGATTTTTTCCCCTATACCCTCCATGGCGATGATTATTTTGACCAGATTGAGCCCTGGTTTGCCGATTTTGACCTAGGGGTGGGCGCTCCCCGCAGCGACGAGGTGATCAAGCAAAGTATGCTAAACGGACTGCTAGCCAACCCCCAGTTTGAATTTTTTAAAGCCGATCGGCGCTTTCTAAAGCTAATTAAACAATTAGAAGAACACTTAAATACGAAAGGAGTCACACAATGAAACGAATTGGAATATTTTTAGGGATAACTTTTTTTCTAACCTGGAGCCTCGCATTTGCCTTAATGGCTAATGGCGGTTTGACCAGCGATTATGCTATCTTTGTGCTATCGGCAATCATGCTGCTGCCGGCTATCGGGGTGGTGGCGACCCGGCTAATTACCAAAGAAGGCTTTAAGAATTTTGGTTTAAAGCCCAACTTTAAAGGGAATATCCGCTATTATCTGGCGGCCTGGTTTGGTCCGGCGCTGCTGATTGCTTTGGGCGGGCTGATCTATTTTCTATTGTTTCCCAGTCAGTTTGACCCCACCATGAGTCAGATGGCCGAACTTTATGCCGCTCAAGGACTTGACCTGCCTGACGACGGCCTGTTAACGATTATGATCAGCCAAGTGGTGCTGGGAATTTTTTTAAGCCCATTACTAAACATTATTACTACTTCTGGTGAGGAAATCGGCTGGCGTGGTTATCTGCTGCCAAAACTGATGGAAATCTACAGCCCCCGCCTTGCGATTGTCATTTCTGGAATCATCTGGGGACTATGGCATGCCCCGGTCATAGCCATGGGTCATAATTACGGCACCGGCTATCCCGGCGCACCCTGGGGTGGGATTCTGGCAATGATTTGCTTTTGCTTAGTGATTGGCGCCTTTTTCTCATTGCTGGCGATCCGTACCAAAAGCTTTTTACCAGCCTCAATCGCCCATGGTTCGCTAAACGGATTTGCCGCTATTGCAATCTGGTTTACCCTCGGAAATCCCAGCCCCTTTATCGGCCCCTCACCAACTGGGATCATTGGCGGAATCGGCTTAATTGTGGTCGGAATTCTGTCATTTATCTGGGTCGGCCGTAAGAATAGCGCTGTGAATTATCAAGGATCTGCTACTGCTGATCTTAAGTTTAATTTAGTAGAATGATTTTAAGTTGACATAATGATAGAGCTTTGATATAATGTATCCAATAAAGTTGTGAAGTATATACTTTGAGTAGTTTTTCTGGTGAGCTTGTTTACGTGTTGTGAACGTGGAAATATGTAAGCCGGAAGCTTAATAAATGAAATCTGTATAAAAAAACATTTTTATGGAACTGGGGCTTGTGTAGGATCGTGAGGTCATACACTATACTATTGGGCATTTTGCCATAAATGGTATATTGTGAGTTATTTATATAGCGAAGCTAGGGCACTCTAACTCTGTATTTTCAGAGTTAGAGTGCCCTTTTTTTTATAAAATTTATCCATATTTATAAAACTATCCCCCTGTCGAGTGATTGACATCCAGGTTTTAATATCCAACTAAGTTGGATATTAAAATCCCGGTTCAATATAAATTAATACCAACTGGCTAAAAAATCGTAAGACGTTCTTTCGATTAGCCAAAACGAGGAGGAAGAAATGAAAAAGAAAAGATTAACTGTACTGGCGTTAGGTGCCCTATTGGCTCTTGTACTCAGTGGATGTACCGGATCATCCAGCGACGAAAGCACTTATTCAAAAATTATCGAAAAAGGTGAAATGACCTTTGCCATGACTGGTGCTTACCCGCCCTTTAATTATATTGATGCGAACGGTGATCTGGCTGGCTTTGATATTGAAATTGCTCATGGCATTGCCGAAAAAATGGGCGTCACCGCAACCCCTATTACCGTTGAATGGGACGGTATCATTGGTGGACTGACCGGTAATCGCTTTGATATGATCATCGGTAGTATGGCGGTTACTGATGAACGGCTTAAAGAGGTTAGTTTTACCGATCCTTACTATTATGATGGGGCACAATTTTTTGCTAAAGCCGGTTCGGGATTAAACAGTATTTCCGAATTAGACAATGGCAAGGTTGGCGTCGTCACTGGCACCACCTTCCATGAATATTTGCAAGGCATGGACAACATCGCTGAAACACTCCAGTTCCAAAGCGATGTCGATAATTTCAAAAGCGTTGATCAGGGTCGTTCTGATGGGCTAGTTACCAGCAAGGTCGTTGGTGCTCGCGCACCAATTGATTATGGGGTCGCTATTGAACCAGTTGGTGATCTGCTTTATACCGAAAACATTGCCATTGCTATTCGTCAAGATGATACCGAACTGCTAGCAGCTGTTAACACTGCCCTGGCGGAAATGATTGCAGATGGCAGCTATGAAGAAATCAGCAACCGCTGGTTTGGCATGAACATTCTTGAAAAATAAGAAACTTTGTGTTCAGGCAGTCCGGAGCTCTTCCGCACTGTCTGAATCGCATTAAACCTTTTTACGTAGTTATCTAAATTTCGAATCACAATTTAACTAAATTAAAACTGTGACATCCGTATTTTTTTTAGAGAGAGGATACGGATGTCATCATTTTATGGTTATTCTAATTAATTTTAAAGCTAATGCTAATGCTAATTAATACCAATTCAATTTAATACTAAATCTAAGTAATACTTATTTAAAAACAGGAGGTATCCAATGGATGCGATCATAATTCTATTTAACAATAGTATCGAATTTTTTAAAACCGTTGTCGAGTTTGCGCCTAAATTTATTCCCGGCGTTATCTTAACCCTGCAGCTGGCCTTCTTTTCGATCATTCTGGGGATGATCATCGGTCTGGTGGTAGCCGTTTTAAAACTGACTAAATATAAGTGGCTAAAAAAAGTAATGAACGTCTATATTACAATCGTCCGCGGAACACCGCTTTTACTCCAATTGTATTTTATTTTTTACGGACTACCTAGCATGGGAATCATGATTGACTCTTTCCCCTCTGCGGTAATTGCCTTGGCCCTGCATAACGGTGCCTATATCAGTGAAATCTTCCGTGGTTCGATTGAATCGATCGACTATGGTCAGCGCGAAGCCGCCCGCTCGTTGGGAATGACCAAATGGCAGGCGATGAAACGGGTGGTACTGCCCCAGGCCTTTAAGCGATCCGTACCAGCTTTGGGAAATCAGTTTATCATCGCGGTCAAGGACTCCTCCCTGGCCAGTGTTATTACGATTACCGAAACGATGTTACTAGCACGACAATTTGGCGCCGCCACCTTTAATGTATTCCCGATTTACTTTACTGCCGGGATATACTATCTGATCATTACCATGGGGCTAACCAAAATTCTTAGTATCGTCGAACAACGGTTGAAAGTGAATGAGAGGTAAACAATGAGCATGATTGAAATTAAAAACTTGCATAAATATTTTGGTGAATTGGAAGTCCTGCGCGGCATCGATTTAACCGTCGATGAAAGTGAGGTCGTCTGCTTGATTGGCTCTAGCGGCTCGGGAAAAAGTACGCTGCTACGCTGCATCAATTTTCTAGAAGAAAAAAACGAGGGCGAAATCTACATCGATGGCCAATTGGTTGCCTCAAAAGATATCAATGAAATCCGTCAAAAGGTGGGGATGGTTTTTCAGCGTTTTAACCTTTTCCCCCATATGACAGTTATTCAGAACGTCATGGAAGGGCCCATTACCGTTAAAAAAATGGATAAGAAAAAAGCCCACTCGCTGGCGATGGATCTACTGGATAAGGTCAACCTGCTCGATAAGGCTGACGAATACCCGGCCATGCTTTCCGGCGGACAGCAGCAGCGGGTAGCGATTGCCCGTTCGCTGGCGATGGAGCCAAAGGTAATTCTTTTTGATGAACCAACCTCAGCGCTCGACCCGGAGCTGGTTGGCGAGGTCTTGGGGGTTATGAAAGATCTGGCTAAAGAAGGCCGAACGATGATTATTGTGACCCATGAAATGGGCTTTGCCAAAGAGGTAGCCGACCGGGTCATCTTTATTTCTGAAGGTCTGATTGCTGAAGAAGGCTCCCCTGAAGATATTTTTGATCGCCCTGAAAGCGAACGCTTACAAAACTTTTTAGGGCAAATTTTGGTATAAAACGGCTTTTTTCAAGCTGTTTAGACAATCTTCAAGCAATCTTTTTTGATCTGCCTGTCATTAAGTGTTATACTGGATGTGTTAGTTATTTAATCATTCATTTATTTATTTATCTATTTATATCGGGGGGGAAATCAATGAAGTTACTTGTTTATGTCTTAAGCCAGCCTGACAAGCTGGATTCACTATTGGCGGCATTGGCATCGAAGCAAATATGCGGTGCTACGGTGCTGGAAAGTCGGGGCATGGCTCGTCACCTGAGCCATCTCCATGATGCTGATGAAATTCCCATTCTTGGTTCGTTAAGATCCTTTCTCCATCCTGATGTGACTCAGGGCAATCTAATTTTTGTGATTCTTGAAGATCAAAAAATAGCCCAGGTCATCGAGGTAATTGAAGCCACGGTAGCTAACCTGGAGGAGCCGGATTCGGGAATTGTCTTCACGATACCAGTAGATTTTGCGAAAGGTTTGTGTTCAATTGGAAGCTAGAATCATCATTCAAATAGCGATTATGCTTTTTGCTGGACTCCTGCTGGGACGGCTGGCTAAACAATTCAAAATGCCCAATGTCACCGGCTACCTGATTGCTGGGCTCGTTTTGGGACCTTCATTTCTAAATATCATCTCCACCGATATGGTCAAGGGCTTTGTGGTGATCTCGGATGTCGCCCTGGGCTTTATCGCTTTCTCAATTGGCAGCCAGTTTGACCTTAACTATTTCCGCAAGGTTGGTATCGCTCCGATTGTGATTGCCACCGCGGAAGCCTTGCTAGCTGTAATTCTGGTCACCCTAGTGCTGATTTTTTTCGGTTTTGATCCCAAGCTTGCAATTATGCTAGGCGCCATTGCAGCCGCTACTGCTCCTGCCCAGACCATTATGGTGATCAAGCAATATGATGCTAAAGGACCCCTGACCTCGATGTTGATGAGCGTCGTCGCAGTTGATGACGCGATTGCCCTGATCGCCTTTGGTTTTGCCGCAACCGTCGTCAATGTCATGAATTCAGCAGTCGAAACCAGTCTAATCCTCTCGATCCTGGCTCCCTTTTATGAGGTCATTATTTCATTTATTCTGGGCGCTGTGGCGGGGATTCTGATGAAACTGTTTTTTCGTTTTTTCAAGAAAGCGTCCAATCAGATCTGCATTGTGATTGCCTTTATTCTGATGACTTACTGGGGCGCTGATTTACTTCATGGTTCACCCTTACTGGCCTGCATGGCGCTTGGTGGCATGCTGGTTAATATTTACCGGGATCATATCGATACCTTGATGAAAATCACCGATTCTTTTACCCCGCCGATTTTCATGGTCTTTTTTGTCATCTCTGGAGCCGGCTTTCAAGTTTCTGCCCTGCCTGCGATTGGCCTGATCGGGATCATCTATGTGGTCGTGCGGGTGATCGGCAAAATGTCCGGCGCCTGGTTAGGTGGAAAAATCACCCATCAAAACAGTATTATCTGTAATTATCTGGGACCAACCCTGATGCCCCAGGCCGGGGTCGCTCTCGGGCTGGTAGTGGTTGCGGCTAAGCTGGTGCCCCTCTATGCCGAACAGATCCAGGTGGTTATTTTGTGTTCCACCTTTATTTATTCGGTGATCGGACCGATTGCGGCCAAGTATGCCTTGGTCAAAGCTGGAGAAATCACCCTTCCAGAGACCAAGCCTTTATCAGCACAAGAAATTCATTCTTAAACTAAAAATAGCGATGCCTCCCCGATAAAAACCGGAAGCATCGCCATTTTTTTATTTCTAGCACGATTGTATTTCTAAGCGCTGACGGTCTGATCAAAACTTCAACCGCGACAAACAGCCCAGATCAAAGGCGCCAACGACTTGGCCGGCAGCGTTCCGAACGCCTATATGATTGACGCCGTTTTCCAGACACATCCGGATGCCGACAATCAGCGGGTCGGCCGTGGTTACCCAAAAAACCATATCTTTTTCGGAGACATTACCATTAATGCCATCAAAGGGACAAACAACTTGTTCGATTTTGACAATATTCAAATAGGATAAGAATCCCTTATTGCCGATAAAGTCATCAGCAAAATGACTCTTGCTATGAAAGACAATGGCATCCCGGGAGCCCACTTCCACTATTTCGCCCTGATTCATCACCACAATTTTGGTTCCCAACTTAATCGCTTCCTCAATGTCGTGGGTGACAAAGACGATGGTTTTATTGAGGGTTTGATAAATCCGGATAATTTCATCTTGAAGTACCGCCCGATTAATCTGATCGACTGCTCCCAACGGCTCATCCATTAATATAATTTCGGGATCGGCCGCCAAAGCCCGGGCAATGCCGACCCGCTGCTTCTGGCCGCCGCTTAATTCGTTGGGATATTTAGCCAGATAATCTTCTGCCAGTCCAACCAGTTGGATCAGCTCTCGAGCCCGTTCTTTTTTCACGGTTTCGCTGACCTTCTGGATATCCAGGGCATAGACAATATTTTTTTCAATAGACAAATGGGGAAACAACCCCACCTGCTGGATAACATAACCGATGTTGCGTTTCAAGGTAATCGGATCCCACTCTTTGAGCTCTTTGCCCTTGATTCGGATTTCCCCGCTGTCTGGCTTTATCAGGCCGTTCATCATTTTTAACAGGGTCGTTTTGCCGCAGCCGGAAGGGCCAATCAGGACCACAAACTCGCCTTTTTCAATGGTCAGGCTTAAATGCTTGATAATCGGTTTCTCGGCTTCATACTGCTGGTTGACGACATGAAACTCAATCATTGGATGCTAACAAGCCCTTGGCTTTCAGGAATTCAGCGGCGACGTCACCGGCATCCCGATTTTCTTTTTCGACATAATAATTCATCTGTTGCATTTCTTCATCACTGATCAGCCCCGCCAGCTGGTTAAGAATTGCTTCTAGTTCCGGGTACTTGTCGAGGGTTTCCTGACGGATGACGGTGGCGGCTTCATAGGCCGGGAAAAAGTTCTTATCATCTTTTAGCACCTTTAAATCATATTCGGCCAGTAGGCCATCGGTGGAAAAGTTATTGATCACATCCACCTGACCCTCGCCGATGGCCTTATATTTCAGGCCGATGTCCAATTCTTTGGTCTCCTTGAAATTAAAACCATAAGCGGCTACTAAACCCGGAAAACCATCTTCCCGTTCGTAAAAATCATATTCCGAACCCAGCACCAGACTGCCACTCTGGGCGGCCAGATCCGAAAAGCTGTTAATGCCCATGCTGTCTGCCTTGCTTTTGTCAATAGCCAGGGCATAAGTGTTATTAAAACCATAACGATCCAGCCAGATAAAATTGAATTTTTCCTGATACTGGCTTTTAACCCCTTCATATAAGGTTTCCGGATCGGTCACCAAGTCATTTTTCAGGACAAACAGCCAGCCGGTGCCGGTATATTCGGGATACATGTCAATTTCTCCGGCTTCCATGGCCGGCTGAATATTGGAGGTTCCGCCACCAATGCCCATCTTATACTCAACCTTGATGTCAGAATTGGCTTCAATCAGCTGACCCATCATTTCGGCAACGATATAGCTTTCGGCCATCGGTTTTGAAGCGATGACCACCTTCTTTTCCTCACTTTGACAACCGGCCGCTAAAATTACCATTACGGCGATTAATGCTAAACTGATCCACTTTTTCATTTTGTTCTCCTTAATAATCTTTTTTCAATTATTCCTAATAATCCATCGGCCACAAAGGCCAACAAGGCCACCAGCAAGCTGCCGGCCACCGTCATTTCATCAAAATTGGTGGTGATCCCCCGCCAGATCGCCACGCCCAGTCCGCCGGCACCAATAAAGGAAGCAATCCCGGCCAGCGCAATGGTCATCACCACCATGTTGCGGATCCCGGCGATGATCACCGGCAGCGCCAGCGGAAACTGGATCTTTGACAACAACTGCCAGGGAGTGCTGCCCATCCCCACCGCGGCTTCGAGAATCTGGTCATCGACTTCCGTGAGGCCGACATAGGTGTTACGGATCACCGGCAGGAGTCCATAAATTACCAAGGCGATAATCGCCGTGGTATTACCAATGCCAGTGATCGATACAAAAAAACCGAACATTGCAATCGAGGGAATGGTATAGAGCACGTTAGTGAGGCCAATCACCACACTGGCGGCTTTTTGTGATTTGGAAATCAGAATCCCGGTGGTAACTCCCACCACCGTAATGATCACAATCGCGATCAGACTGAGTACGATATGCTGGAGCAGCAGTTCAATAAAAAAGTCACTGCGGCTTTGCAGTAATTCGCCTAAATTTTTGATGAATTCCATCGGCATTCCCGTCTCTTTCATAATCTTTGAAATTGTTTACTCCCTCGTCAGCGACCGCACGGAACTCAGTTATCCTTTTCTAGACATGCTCAACGTCGGTGTAGAGAGCGACCTCATGACTAATGGTCATTAAATCGCTGACTGCCAGCTGGTGAATATCATCCCTGCCGTTGGTCCGGGCAAAAACCTCCAGCTCATTGGCGGTGGCGGTATAAAAGTTCGTAAATTGGCGCAAGGCTTTTTCTTCATTAAAGAGGCTCCGCAATACTTCATCCTGGGTGGCAATCCCGGCCGGACATTTTCCGGTATGACAGATCCGCGACTGCAGACAGCCAATAGCAATCAGCGAGGCTGTCGCCAGGGCAATGGCGTCAGCCCCCAGCGCTAAACCCTTGGCAATATCCGCACTGTCACGAAAGCCACCGGTGACACAAAGGGTTACTTCACTGTTTAACTTATCTAAAAAACGCCGAGCCCGACGAATCGCAAAAACAGCTGGAATCCCGACATTATCTTTGAGAAACTTAGGAGATGAACCAGTGGCGCCACCCCGGCAGTCAATGGTGATAAAATCTGGTTCGGCCATCAGGGCCATCGCCAGATCTGCTTCCAGATGACTGGTGGCAATTTTAATGCCAATCGGAACACCGCCGGTTATCTCGCGGATCCGGGCGACTCGATCGACCAGATCTCGAATTTGATCGACACCGGCTAACCGACCGGGCGCTACCGAGGCTTGGCCTGCTTTGAGTTTTCTGATTTTGGCAATTTCAGCAGTGATCTTTTCCTGGCTTTTTTCGCTAGAAAAATTAATTTTTCCATGGCTGCCATCGCAAAAAGGTTTTGTTTTTGATGCCCCGCAGCGACACAAGGCCACCGCCGACTCGGCCACCGTCACATTTCTAGTGGTGGATTCCTGAATCTCCGGCAAACCGGTCACCACATAGGGGCCATCTCTCGATACCCGAATCAGCGTTTTTTTTGCCATCTGCGTAATCCCCTCTCATTTTTCCTTATGGTTTGATTTATACCCTAAAATTCCAGCTTCACACAAGCCGGTTCGAGATTCTTGTTCCCATCGATTGCTCCCCATAAAAAAAGACCTCTCCATCGAAAAGGTCTTTTTTTACTACGATTTGATCTTGCTATTTTCTGACGGCTTTCATAATTCTGTCGGCCATGATATCTTCTAGCAAGTTTTGATCACCCAACCAGGTCAGATAAGCCCCGACGATAATATTGACATGACCAATATGTACTCCTCCATCTGTAGCAATTTCTAAACGAAACACCTAGCCATAAGGTGCCAATCACGATTGGACCAAACAGGGCAAGGCTCATGGATTACGGAAGAAAGATTTAAAACTTGCACCCTAAGACAAAAAGCCTCCACGGACGTGGAGGCTTTTTAACTACATAGTAAGATCACATTTATTAATCTGTCCGTACTGCTGTGCATGCCGGAGTTTCTTCTCAAAGACTTCTGCTGCCATCGGCCAGCCGAAATAATAGCCCTGTACCGCATCACAACCCTTTTCTCTGAGAAAATCAAGCTGCTCTTCTGTTTCTACCCCTTCCGCCACTACCCGCAGCCCCAACTGATTAGCTAGATAGATCATCACTGAGATAATTGATTCATCCTTCTGGTTCACGCCAATTCCCCGGATAAAGGGCTGGTCGATTTTAATACTGTCAACCGGCAAATCTTTTAAGCGACTCAATGAAGAAAACTCAGTGCCGAAATCATCCAGACTGATAGTCACACCCAGTGCTTTTAGCTGATGAAGGGTCTCTATCACATTATGAGACTCCTCCATGGCAATCGTTTCAGTAATCTCCAGCTCCAAATATCGCGGATCTAAGCCGGTTTGATCTAAACAATTCGCAACAATGGTCACTAAATTACCGCTGTGAAACTGCTCTAGGGATAGATTCACAGCTACCGGCAGCGGCTTAAGCCCATCATCCTGCCATGACTTGTTTTTTGCACAGGCCGTCATCAAAACCCATTCGCCGATGCTGTTAACCAGACCATTCTGTTCGGCAAAGGGGATAAATAGCCCTGGTAATACCACGCCCAAATCTTTATGCTGCCACCTGAGCAACGCTTCAAAGCGGAGGATTTCTAATCCCTGACTATCCACAATCGGCTGGTAACAAAGAAAAAGTTCCTGTTTTTCAAGAACGCGATAGAGGCTGTTGGTCAGGATCATCTTCTCCCGGACAGCGGTTTTCATTGATTCTGAGCAAAAGAATACCTGTCCCTTGCCATTTTTCTTTGCCTCATACATGGCCAGATCGGCATGTTTGATTAGTTCCTGAACAGTTTTTCCATCTTCTGGAAAAACTGCTATCCCTGCGCTTCCGGAAATATAAAACTCCTGCTCACCAAGACTCACGGGCTGATCAAAAACCGACATCAATTGATTTGCTACCTTGATTAACGCAT
This sequence comes from Bacillota bacterium, assembly GCA_018903255.1. Taxonomy (GTDB): domain Bacteria; phylum Bacillota; class Clostridia; order Eubacteriales; family Eubacteriaceae; genus Acetobacterium. The sequence continues at coordinate 31,401 of JAHIQT010000054.1, forward strand.
TGTTATCGGTCAACTGCGATACCATAATAAGAAACTCATCCCCGCCAAACCGTGCCAGCGCGTCACATTTCCTGAGACTGTCGGTTAAACGTCGGCCGATGCGGTTTAGTAGATGATCGCCCCAGTCATGTCCCATGGTATCATTGATTTCTTTAAAACCATCAATGTCGACAAAGATCACCCCGAAACCTTCTCCACCCGTCTGGGTTTTTTTTATCGCCTGCTCCAGACCTTCACAAAAGGCGACCCGGTTGGGTAAGCCAGTAAGTCCATCATAGTAAGCCCGACGATACATTTCTTTCTCATTTTCTACCTTAACGATGGCGTCAGCCAAAATATTGGCCAACACCCGCAATAGTTCCTGATCATCGATGCGTTCTGGTTTTTTTTCCCCGATCTTATCAAATCCTAAATAACCGATGATTTTTTCGCGGCTTTGAATCGGAATAAGCAGCAGCGATTCGATTCCCTCTGCGGCCATTCTTGCTTGTTCCGCTTGTGCCTCGCAAGGTAACTCATCGCGAGACGCCGCGTAAACTAGCTCGTTATTTAAAAGTTGTTTGGAAAACCATCGGTAATCTGATACTTGTGTTTTTCCAAACTTTTGCACGCTCGGGAATTGATCCTCAGCCCGCCATTCATCAATACAGCAAAATTCTCCCGTTTCTTCATGATACAGTCCCGCGTAAACCCGATCTGACTTCATGATTTCGCCACTGGTTTTTAATAATTCCCCCACCTTTTCCTTAAAATTGCTGGCTGATACCGAAACAAAGTGGGTGGTCACCTGGGAGATCATCTTCTGAAAGCCAACCTGTCGGTCATTTTCTTTGAGCCTGGCAATATACATGCGATTGGTATAACCTGCCAGCAAAATGGCAACTAGACAGATAAAAAATCTGGCCAGGTAATCTAACCTGCCGATATGGATCCACTGATCGGACTTCTCTAACCAGATTATCATTCCCGAAACTAGCGTGATGGTTGTTAAAACAAAGAACATTTTCTGACTCTTCAAAATGATGGTGGTCATGATAAAGATCAGCGGTACTGCCCATACTGTATTCGCCAGATTATCAACCGGTTTAAAGAGAACCAGGGGAATAGCCACTGCCATTATTACCATCAAAATATGATCCTGTTTGGTGATCGACAAACCGGAAAAAGGCAGACTATAGATGCCAAGACCAAGAGCCAGATTAACGGTGCTGATCAACATCACTTGCCATAATACGGTTGGCTGCAAGAAGAAGTAACCGAGGTTTAAAAGGCTAATCACTACAAAAATAATCGCAATACTACGAAACAGGGCTAAGTGGGCATCATTACTGAGAATTTCACTAAGCTTGACTTTTTTTGTTACCGTCACTGGAACCATCAGTTGGTACTTTTTGATATCATAAGCAAAGACAGACACCGGGATGAGAATAATAATCGGTGCAATGGAGGGAATTTTATAGGCTAGCAAATTATTTGCCAACATTTCGGTTACTGTACCCAAGGCAATCGATACTGAAAATGCCAGCATCAGCCAGAAGCCCTGCTGCTGCTTTTGTCTATCCGGAGTGGTGTGATACCATTTATATAAAACAACTAGGGTGATCACCGCAAAGCTCAGATAATACAGGTTATAAAAGATGTCCCATAAATTGTTGGCCGGGATGTTTCCCCAACCGGCCGGAGTCTGAACCAGATTATATTGAGCATTGACCAAATTAGGAATAAGTGAGAAAACAACAACCGTAATGGCCGCCGGTAAATAGATGGCTACTCGTATTTTCAGGGAATTCAGCAGTTGCTGCTTTTCAGTTAATACAAGCACAAAATGTAGCATCAAACTGAAGGCCATTCCCCAACCCAGAGCAGCCATCCGGCGCCAGATCAGCACATCCTGGATATCACTCAGCGAGTTGGAAAAAGCAAAAGCAAAGCTCCAGATGGCATAACTCATGCATAACCAGAAAAAAACCTGATTGAGTTGTTCCCTTTTGTTGAGAAACAGACTAAAGAATCCCATTCCGATATATAGGATAAAAATTAGGTAGAAGATTATCGATACTTGATTTTGCAGCATTTTTATCCCCTCATTAGTCGTGATTATGACTTTTCATTGCTATTTATAAAGACTTATCAGGTCTTTACACCTGGGCTTAATCGTGGTGTTGCCCAATTGTTGGGCGTAGATATCTTTCTCGATGACACTGGCACTAACTGGTCTGGAGAAATAAAATCCCTGAATTTCATCGCAGCTCTGTTGCTTAAGAAAGGCCAACTGGGCGGCCGTTTCTACCCCTTCTGCGGTAACCTCCATGCCCAGTTCCCGGGCCAAATGGATCATGACTGTGATCACTGCTTCATCGCGGGGGTTCGCCCCGATTCCCCAGATAAATTGGCGGTCAATCTTAATCCGATCGACTGGCAACTCTTTTAGCCGGTTCATCGAAGAAAAGGCGGTGCCGAAATCATCAATGCTGATGACCACACCTAGTTTTTTTAGTGCATTGATCTGCCGGATTACGTATTGTGAGGTCTTCATCGCAATCCCCTCCGTAATTTCGAGCTCCAGATAGTGGGGTTCCAGTCCAGTTGCTTCCAGACAGTTCCTAATTATCCGCTCCAAATTGGAACTGCGAAACTGCTCAACCGATAGGTTGACACCCATCCGTACCGGTAGGTAGCCCAGATCCTGCCAGGCCTTGTTCTGAGCGCAGGCAGTCATCAGCACCCATTCACCAATACTACTAATCAATCCACTTTGTTCAGCAAGCGGAATAAATACCTCAGGCGAAATAAGCCCCCGTTCCGGATGGTTCCACCGCAGCAACGCTTCAAACCCGGTAATCTCATAGCTAAGAGATGACACTTGGGGCTGATAATGGAGAAACAATTCCTGATTTTCCAGCGCCCGGTGGAGACTGGTAGTCAGCGTCATCTTCTCCTGGATGGCTTCTTTCATGTTGCCTGAACAGTAGTAAATTTGGCCTTTGCCGGTTTTTTTAGCGGCATACATGGCCGTATCGGCATTTTTAATCAGGGTCGTGAGATTTTCTCCATCAGTCGGATAGACGGCAATTCCGCCGCTGGCTGACACATACAATTCTTGTTCAGCAACCAGCAGCGGACGATTAAAAATCGACATCACCTGCTCGGAAATTGGTTCAAGCTCCTGATTATCAGAAATCTGAGGAACCATAATTAGAAATTCATCGCCGCCGAAGCGGCCAACCAGATCGGTTTCGCCAAGACAGTCGGTCAGCCGCTGGCCAATTAGCTTTAGCAACTGATCGCCCCAGTCATGGCCAAGGGTATCATTAACTTCCTTAAAACCGTCCAGATCGATAAAGATCACGCCCAGCTTTTTCCCGGTTTTGCCAGCCAGTTCAATGGCTTGCTCTAAACGTCGGTAAAACAAGGTTCGGTTGGGTATTCCCGTTAAGGAATCATAATAGGCCAAATAATTCAGATCGTCCTCCGCTTCTACCTTGGCAATGGCATCGGCCAGAAGATTAGCCAACACTCTTAGCCAATCCAGATCAAGACCCTGTAAAGCCTTTCTACCCTGGCGTTGATCAAATCCGATCAGGCCAATAATGGCTTGATTACTGTAAATCGGAATCAGTATCTGAGCTTGGATTTTTTGCTTTTTAAGCCACAGCCGGTCTTGCTCAGCTTCAGCGGGTAGCTGATCGGTGCTCCGGATATGGACAACCTCATTTCGTAAAATATGTCCGATACTCCAGGGCTGCCTTGTGATTTCATCAGTCATTCTTTCATCAAATAAGGCACTCGCTCCCTCTCGTAGCCATTCATGGGAACTAACCAGCTGCTTTTTATCCTGCGAAAAGCGGCTGATATAGACCCGGTCAGCGCTGGAAAAAAGGCCACTTCTTTCAAGCAAATAATTGATCTTTTGATCAAAATTGGTGCGGTTCATCGTGACAAAATCAGACGATAATTGTGAAATCATTTGTTGAAAGGCATCCTGCCTGCTGTTTTCCTGTAGTCGCAAAAGATAAATCTGTGTGATCATGGCAGTCAGACCAATCCCAACGATGTAAAATAGCAACCGGTAAAAATAGATCCGTGTGTTGACCATCAGCGATAAATCTGGCAGTATAAACCAGAAAGCTATTTCTAAAAATAGACTTAAAACTCCCAGCCCAATAAAGATCTTCCGATTGTTAAAAATGACGGTCAGCATCATAAAAAATATCGGTACCGGCCAGATAATGTTACTAAAACTCGCATTAAAATGACCCAGCATCACCACCGGCAGCAGAACCATCAGAAAAAGACCCAGTGTGTTTTCCTGGGTCTTGATGGATTTTAACAGATAAGGAATGCTAGTAATATAGGCACCAAACAGCACCAGCATGAAACTTAAAAACAAACCCGTAATTCGGGCATCGCCAACGCTGATCCGGCTGTAAAAATTGAGAATGCTGCCAATAATCATCACAATGCCGATATACTTGTAAAGCCGTGTACGACTGACGGTATTGAGAATAATCCCTTCTGCTTGTAATTTTTGACTATTTCGAGGTGGCAACATCAGACCATATTTATGGATAACCGCATAAATTGTCGCCACTGGTATCAAGATAATCACTGGTGCCATCGATGGCAACTGAACGTTTGAGAATGAGACAGTCACAAGGTCAGTCAAGGTGCCCAAGCATAAGGCTGCGGTAAATGAAATTAGTATTATGACAGCTTTTTTTTTGTTGACCACACTGTTGGTTTTTCGGTACCACTGAATTAGCAGCACCATTGATGTCAACGAAAAAGACAAATAATAACAAATAAACAACAGATCGTACCATATTACATCGGATCTTGTTATCCAACCAGCTGGTGAATAACTCATCTGAACGTGGCCATATTGAGGGATGCTAAAAACAAAAAAGACGATCACATTAATTAACGCTGGTAGATATAATATGGTCAGCATTAGCGGCTTATTCTTTTGCTGGCTCCAACTCACATCAGTCAGGACAATTACAAAATGCAGCATCAAGCTGTAGGCTACGCCCCAGCCGACCACGGAGAATCGTCGCCAAAAAAGCGCTTCGTCGCTTGAGATTGAAGAATTGATGGCGGCAAAGGTAAAGCCCCATAAGGCAAAGCAGAGACAGAGACAGGCAAACACCCGATTAAGTCGGGATTCGATATTGAGCGTTAAACTATAGGTGCCAAAAATAGCATAGGCGACAAATGAGACATATAAAGCCAGCGATACCAGATTTTGAAGTGTCATTTACCCTCCGCTAAAATAGTTTATTCCGAATAATATGTAGTATTATACTATTTTGCAGTTTGAAAATCAATTGGATATTCTACTACTTATTAAACTATTGATTGAACTCCTGATTAAAAAACGGTGCATACTCTGCCCCTAAACGAATCGCTTCAATCAAACTGACCGGACTGGCAATGCCCTGCCCGGCAATATCTAGCGCCGTCCCATGATCCACCGAGGTTCTGAGGATCGGCATCCCGAGAGTAATCGAAATGGTTTTTTCAAAATCAACCATCTTGGTGGCAATGTGTCCCTGATCGTGATAGAGCGATAAGACTGCATCGTACTTCCCTTTTAAAGCAAAGTGAAAAACGCTGTCGGCACCAATCGGTCCCTCGACATTAATACCCCGCTTGCGGGCTTCCGCCACCGCTGGTATCACTGCCTCCACCTCTTCGCGGCCAAAAAGCCCGTGTTCACCACTGTGGGGGTTAAGGCCGGCAATAGCAAGCCGCGGATTTTTCACCCCCAGTATTTTTAGCGCCGCCACACTCTGATCAATAAAGGCCGCCAGATTGTCCTTAGTAACTAATTCACATGCCTGCCGCAACGAAACATGACGGCTCAGAAAAAACACCCGAAGGTTGTGAACCTGAAACATCGTCAGCGGTTTTTTAGTCCCGGTTAAGGCTCCGATAATTTCGGTATGGCCGATATGGGCTACCTTGGCAGCTTGCAGGGATTCCTTGTTGATGCAGGTGGTGGTCAGGACATGAGCTTTTTTATCCAGACAGAGCCGGGTGGCTGCTTCAATGTATTGATAAGCAGCCTTCCCCGTCATCGCCTGAACCGATCCCACTTTCAATTGTTTTATTTCAATATTATCCAGGTTAATCAGATTAAGTACCCCAGGGACAAAGTTGCCATCCCGGGGATCGCTGATGCAATTGATGGTCAGTATCACCTTTGAAAAGGCCATCGCTTGTTCAAGCACCTTTTTGTCTCCCACCACCACTAATTGTGCCATTTCGTGAACGCCCTTATCGGCCAGGGCTTTCACCGTTATCTCCGGTCCAATGCCGGCAGCATCGCCGATTGGGATTGCCAATATTGGTCTATTCATCTTGTTCTCCTGATTTAGTTATTTTATCGGTAGGTTGTTATAAATGAGTTAATATAAGTAACTGATTTTGATTGAGAGTCCAATCTTATTCTACTGCATTAATAACATTTTAACGCGAACTATTTTCTCTTTGACACCTCAAGAATAGTTCCAACATGCAATCATCTAGGGGACGGCTGAAAAAATATCCCTGAACATGATCACAGCGATAGCTTTTTAAGCAATCGTACTGCTCCACTTCCTCAACGCCCTCAACAATAACCTCTAATTCCAGCCTATGCGCCATCATAATAATCGACTCCATTAAATGCGCATTGGATTGCTCAATCAACATATCCCGGGTGAAGGCCTGATCAATTTTCAGGGTATCAATCGGCAGCTTCTTCAGATACGCCAGTGATGAATAGCCTGTTCCAAAATCGTCCAAAGATATCTTAACACCAATTGCCTTGAGACGATCAAATATTTTAATCGCACCTTCAAAGGAATGAATGAATAAGTTTTCGGTAATTTCCAGTTCCAGTAAATCCGGAGCCAGGCCACTGTCTTTTAAGGCATCTTCAACCATCGTCGGAAAGTGATCATTATTGATCTGAACCGGTGAAATGTTAACCGAAATTATCATATTGGAGTCAGTCGCTTTGTTCAAATCGACCATTTTCTTGCAGGCGATTTCCATTACCCAGGCGCCAATCGGAACAATTAACCCCGTTGATTCAGCTATGTGGATAAAATCGAGCGGGGGTATTTTTCCTAACTGTGGGTGTTCCCAACGGATCAGGGCTTCAAAACCCCGCAACGCACCCGACCTGACATCAATTTGCGGTTGATATTGAAGGTAAAACTGCTCATTCTTTATCGCTGAGCGGAGTGAATTCTCCAAGGCCATATTCCTGACCAAGTTCATTTTCATGGTGCTTTCAAAAAAAGCATATTGCGATTTGCCTCGCTGCTTGGCCATATCGGCGGCGGCATGAGCATATTGAAGCAATTCCTCGACGGTTTGGGCATCATCCGGATAGAGAGTAATCCCCACATGAAAATGGACATAGATATTATTTTCGTTAATGGTGATGCCCTGATTAAATACTTGGCGCAGTTTTTCGATTTCCGAAAGTACCTGATTGGGGTTATCTATTTCGGTCAGCACCCGGATAAAATTGGAGCCAGTGATTCGAGCAATAAAACCGCTGGTCAATTGCATTTTGAGAATCCGTTCTCCCATAACCCTTAATACTTGATCACCAAAGGATGGTCCAAATGTCTCATTAATTCGTTTGAAATTATCAATATCATAACAGATAAGGGCAATCTTACTGCGATTATTTAAAATCAACTGATTTAACTGTTCGGTCAGATAGACCGCATTGGGCAAACCCGTCTGGGGGTCAAAATAAGCCAGCGTTTTTAGCACCTCATCGCGTTCTTTTATCGAGGTTACCATCCCATTAAAGTTTTCAGTAAGGGTGGTAAATTCTTCAAAACGATTGTCTGCGTCAATGCGGCGATAGTCTCCTGCCGCTATTTCTCTAGTTTGTTGATTGAGTTCGCTAAAAGACTGGTTGATGTCTTTAAACACATGACGGGAAACAAACCTTGAAAATATGATTAATAGGCAGACAAACAAAAGCACTATCCCTAACCGCGGTCGAAATGCACTCAGAATAGAATCATAGGTTTGATAAACAAAAACATGCCAATCGCCATTTTTTACGTCAGCATGACTGATCATCATGATTTTGCCATCATACTCGGCGGTGGTAATTTTTCCTGCTACTTCCACCTCCTGATGAATGCTACTAAATTTTTCTGCTGATTCGCGTTGATATACTTTTTCAATATCATTATTTGAAATATAGACCCCATTACCATCTGTCACTGCCACCGTCACCTGATCACCAAAGGCTTTGTTCAAATTCAAAGACACCAAGCTGATTTCTTTCAGGTTCAAGTATGCAGCCAGCACTCCATCGCGATGGGGAATTGCAATTGTAATGGTCGGCTGGCCCGTTTGTTGGGAAATAAAGGTTTGCGATATCGTCGCTTGCTGACTTGCTTTTGTCTCAAAGAAAAAATTTTGACTGGATCGATTTGCACCGCGAATATTTTCATTTTCTGGAGCAATCACTTTAACAATCCCATTGCCATCGAGAATTTCGAAACCTTCAAAATTATCGTAACTTTGGATGACTGAGTTTAGATAAAGCACCGTATCAGCATCATTAAGAACTTCGGCATCCAGCAATGCACTTAACTGAACCAGCATCAAAAAAGATTCATCAATAAAATCAGACATCCGCTGCGCAATGGTGGTGGCAATGATATTGTTCTTTTTATGGATGTCTTTGACGGCAACATTAAAAATTAACGGCGCAATTATCAAAGCCACCAGAAGCAAGGGAATAGCAATCGAAAGCATGTTGTTAATTTGAATATAGTTTTTCAGCTTTCTTCTTTTTTTCATGATCTAATCCACCTTTGTAAATTGACCGTTCTGAATGATGTAGTGGTACAAAGTTCGACTGGCATCGCCATATTCATCGATAATAATCTTATCCTGAAGCCCCTGATGGGTGCCTTTTTCAATGATGGCCGCTTTGACGGTCTCAGGTTCCAGACTCTTTGCCGTTTTCATCGCGGTGAATAAAATCATCGCTGCTTCGTAAGAATAAATGGACGCAAAGGTTGGCTCAGCATTGAATTGGTTAAGATAGGCTGCTCTGAAATTCAAATAGGCTGGATTTTGAGACTCGGTATCAAGTAAGCTGGGAATAAAAACGCCTTCGACCGCATCTCCACCCTGTAAAATCAGATCATTATTCATCGCCCAAAGCGATAGATAAATGGGTAACTGAGTCTCCAACTTGTAAAATTGCTGGCTAAACATCGCCGAATCAAAGCTTGAAGCCAGGATTAAAATGGCATCTGGTTGCGACTCCAGGAGCCGTTTGGCGATTTCCTGATAAGCCGGGTTAGCACCGGATTCAAAGGATTCTTCATAGCTAATCCGCGCGCCGTTAGCGGCCAGATCCGCAGCAATTAAATCCTTGATGGTGCTGGTATAAGCTTTATTTTGAGATTCATAGATGACCGCGATCTGCTTACCGCCATTCTGTAGAATATTCGCGGCGATAAATTTGGCTTCGACATCATTGGAAGAGACGACGCTAATAAAATGATCATCCTGATTGACCAGCTCATAAGAGCTCATCGTCGGACTAATCATCAATAAATTGTTGTCGTTGATAAAGGGCAGACTGAGTTTAGCCATGTTACTGGTCATATGGCCGATGATAAATGAAACGCCTTCTTGGTAAAGTTCCTGATCCATGGCAAGGGCAATTTCGGGATTATTCTGGTCATCCTTGACGCGCACCTCCACATGCCGACCGTTGACCCCGCCGACAGCATTGATTTCTTCGACCGCCATCATTAAGCCATTTCGCCCGTTTACTCCCATTTCCGAGGCACTTCCGGTCAGTCCCGCCGAAAAACCAATGATCAGGGGTTGTTGCTGTGTACAGGCCGTCATAAAAAGCGACCAGATAACGAAAATCACCAGTCCAGAAATTCTTCTATCTGTATTCATCATTGAACCTCCATATGAGATTTAAAAGTCAAACTACCTTCCTAAGTTATTTTTCTAATGAATAATTGTTCTAACTTGTATACCCACATTTAAAAGCAGTAAACTTGCGCGAATCAACAAACTTTGACATCTGAACCGTTATTAAAATTTTCTTGTTTATGTTTGCCGTTTCGGGGTAAAATCTTAAACATAATCGCCAATTAATCCCTTGTTTACTAGCACTGATTTAGTTTAGAATTATATCATAACTCGTTCCCGCAAACAGCTTACTGTCGATCGAAGGATTTGTATTTTAAGGCTGTTACAAATAATATCAAAAGTATTATCATGAAAGACAAACAAAACACCGAACACAGTCACACCGCGGTAAAGCTTCGCTTGTCAACCAAGTTAATGGTCTTTACCACCCTGATTCTGGCCTCCGCAGTCCTGATCCTGGGACTGATTGCCATCAATTTAGGGGCAGCAGCGCTGACCGATGAAACGGGTCTCCAAGAAGAAGCCTTTGCTACCGAAGGCGCTAACCACATCGGTGCCATCATCACCGGTAATCTCGGAAAACTTGATGAAATTGCCCTACGAGCCCGAACCGCTACAATGGACTGGAATACCCAGGTCGCCTCGATATCGGTAGATATTGAACGTTTAGGTTACCAGGACATTGCTGTTATGGATATAAACGGCAACGCCAAGTATATTCTCGGCGGCGGCGAATTTAAGTCCGAAGGGCAATTCTGGTATGAAAGCGGTTTTGCCGGACAAACTGCCATTTCTGATGTCGCGATCAGCCGGGTTACCCTGGAACCGGTGGTATTTGAGGTCGCCCCGATTAAAAATAACGGTCAGGTAGTTGGCCTCCTGATCGGGCGAAGAGATCCCACCTTCCTGAAAGATGTTACCAATGGGATGGGTGATGGGGTTCGAAAATACGGTTTCGTCATCAACGAAAATGGTGGTTTTATGGCCCATCCCAATGATCAGCTCATTCTTGATCAGGCAAATTTATTTGACGCCATTGAAAATAATGGTGCCACCAAAGATTTTGCCCTAGCTATTCAAGCGCTTGGTATTGGAACCGCCGGTAGTTTAAACTATCAGTATGAAGGGGTTGAAAAACTTGCCTACACAGCCCCAATTCCTGAAACCAACTGGACCCTCGTCGTTACCAAATTTGAAAGTGATGTGTTGGCTCCAATTATCGAACTAAGAAACATCATTCTAATTGCCTCCTTGCTGATTTTATTGGTCGGCGGTGTGGCTACCTATATCCTGGCGCGAAGAATTTCAAAACCAATTATTTCATTAAACCAGATGATTACAGAAATGTCTCAGGGACACCTGGGTGTCAGGCTGGAAATACAATCTCGGGACGAGGTCGGAGAAATGACCGCTTCGATGAACAAGCTGGCCGATGATCTCCAAAATGTCGTTATTGCTACCATGGATCAAATCTCCAACGGTGATGTCTCGGCAGAGATTGAGTTAAGGGATCCCGATGATGAAATAGCTCCAGCCCTGAAGCGCACCATTGAAACGATCCGTGATCTAATTAATGAAGCCACCATGCTGGCGCAGGCCGCCGTCCAGGGTCAGTGGCAAACGCGTGGCAATGCCCAGGCCTTTAGTGGCGGTTTTAAAGAAATTGTCGAAGGCGTTAATGCAACCCTTGATACCGTCGTCGACAAGATGGTCTGGTATGAAGCGATCATCGATGCAGTCCCCTTCCCCATTCACGTTACCGACAACGATATGAAATGGACCTTTATGAATAAACCCTTTGAAGATATGATGATTAATAATAAGGTCATCACTGACCGTGAATGCGGTTACGGAATGGATTGTTACAATGCCGGCGCTAATATCTGTCAAACCGAAGGCTGCGGAATCCGCCGATTGGTTGATCAGGGATTGGGCGACAGCTACTTTGAATGGTACGGCCGAAACTACAAACAGGACACTGCCTATCTCAAAGATTCTAAGGGTGCCAATGTTGGTTTTGTGGAAGTGGTCACTGATTTAACACCGATCATTCGGGTCAGCGACTACACCAAGAACGAGGTCACCCGATTGGGCGACAATCTGACCCGCTTATCCCAGGGCGATCTGGCCTTTGATATGGAGATCAGCCAGGCTGATGAGTATACCACCGAAGTTTCTGCTCAGTTTAACGAGATCCGCAACAGTTTGGAGATGGTTCAAACCTCGATCGACAATCTGGTCAGCGATGCCGACATGCTGGCCCAGGCTGGTATCGACGGGAAACTAAATACCCGCGCCGATGCCAGCAAGCATCAGGGCAACTTTGCTAAAATTGTCAACGGCGTCAATGCTACCCTGGATGCTGTAGTTGAGCCCGTTCAGGAAGCCTCAGCAACCCTGAATGAGCTGTCCAAAGGCAACTTAAACACGGGGATGGTTGGTAACTACAATGGTGATTACACCCTGATCAAAGATTCGATGAACCAGACGGTTGCCTTCCTAAAACGTTATGTCGATGAAATTACCTATACCCTGCAAGAAATGGGTGGCGGTAACCTGGATCTGGAAATTACCGCCGAATATTTGGGCGACTTCCAGGCCATTAAAACAGCCCTTAACGGAATCACCGCCACTCTCAGCGAAACCATGTCTGAAATCAATGAAGCTGCCGGTCAGGTTGAAGCTGGTGCCCGCCAGATTTCCGATGGCGGACAGGCGCTGTCACAGGGTACCACCGAACAGGCCAGCGCTATCCAGCAGCTCAATGCCTCGATTGAAGAAGTGGCCAGCGAAACAAAACGAAATGCCACTAACGCCAATGAAGCCAACGAACGGGCTTTAGAGGTTCGCAGCAATGCTGAAGTCGGTAATGAACAGATGACAAAAATGGTCACGGCGATGATCGACATTAATGAATCCTCTAAAAATATTTCAAAAATCATCAAGGTCATCGACGATATTGCCTTCCAGACCAATATTCTGGCGCTTAACGCCGCCGTTGAAGCGGCTCGTGCTGGTCAGCACGGTAAGGGTTTTGCCGTGGTAGCCGAAGAGGTTCGCTCGCTTGCTGCCCGCAGTGCTGAAGCCGCCAAGGAAACCACCGGCTTAATCGAAGGCTCGATTGACAAGGTCGAGGCTGGAACCAAAATAGCCGATGAAACCGCCGCCAGTTTAGTGGAAATTCGCAATGAAATTGAAAAGGTTACTGGTTTAGTTGGTAACATTGCCCGTGCCTCCAACGATCAGGCCACCGAAATTGCCCAGATCACTCAGGGCATTGAACAGGTTTCGACTGTCGTTCAGACCAACTCAGCCACAGCCGAGGAAAGTGCCGCTGCTAGCGAAGAACTGTCCGGCCAGGCTGAAATGCTCAAACAGATGGTTGGTGCTTTTAAAATCAAGAAAAAAGGCACTGCCCGTCAAGCCTCCCCCAAGCATTCGGTTGAAAAACCGCAAAAGCAAGAAACACCAAAATCACCCCGGATAGTTCTGGATGATATGGAGATGGATAAATACTAAGAAGTACTAAAAAATTCAAACAAATGCACACAAAAAAACAGGCCTCCGTGATGGAGCCTGTTTTTTTGTGTGTTTATTTTGTTCTGTCTAATTCTTTTTCGGGTTAATTTTTTGTTGTGTCTTGATCATCAACTTGAATCATTTCGGTCGATTCTTCAATTTTTAGCGCTGTCACTTCCATATCAATGGTTTCGTTTAAGACTAAAACGTCATCATTGTCGGCATTGCGTTCCTCTTTAAGTTTACTGTTAGTGAACAAAACATTGTAACAAATAAAGCCCACACCAACAACATACAAGAGCAGGTACACAAAAAAATTGATAAAGGGGATATAGCCCAAAATGATTGCCGCGGCAGCGACGATTAAGATCGATACAAAAGAGCTCAGCAGCGGTTTCATTTTGTCATCAAAAAAGCGCATCAGCAGTTTGGATAAGACCACAGCGGCTACCGGCATTGCCAGAATCGACAAGGCGATGATTCCAAAGGTCATGGCCAGTCCAAAGGGAGCATAAATAATAAAGGATACAATTATCAAAAGTGGTGACAAGAAGAAAAATCCGGCTCCGATTCCTAATGAAGCTAGGATGTGTTTTTTTGCCATAATCGGGGTATTGGCATTAAAGTCCTTGGTCAAGAAGCTAATCAGTACCCAAATCACCAGGATAAAGGCCAGCTTGGTAATGATTGATAAAAGAATCGAGCCAACTGAGGGTCCGCGATCTTCGTTCACAGCCTGTTCTTTTGACACCTTTTCCCAATTAACTTGAGGCGCAGTGGCGCCAGCGGCGACGATCGCTTCATTGGCACTGCGGTTATTGATTGGTCCGGTGATGCTTGCCCCATCGTTGATGGTCAGCTGATCGACATCGGTTTCGACAAAACCATTGATGGTGCCATTAATCGCGACATTGCCAGCGCCGACCCGGAGGTTTCGCCCGACCGTGCCATCAATATTTGCATTGGCAGCCGCCAGGTAGACATCACGGTTGAGGTTGGCTGATTTACCAATGATCAGATCCGAACAGCCGGCAAAGACGTCCCGGGTTACCTCACCATTGATAATGACCTGGTTGGCACCGGTATAAAGATTTCCATTGATTTTACCGTTAATGGTTACCAAATTAGCAGCGGCAAAAACATCACCGTTATATTCACCATCCAGAGTGATGGTATTGCCGGCAAAAAAGGTGGTCGTATCAAATACCGAATTGGCCGTGATATTAGACCCCGAAAAGGCAAATTCGGTATTGGGCACCGTAGATCCTTCGATGCTCATATTTCCGGACGAATCCTGGTAGCTGCTAACACCGCTATTGGTTGCCCCGAAAACCGAGCTAACCGTGATAAGCAATACCATCACCATCATTAAAACCGACACACTAAATTTTTTAAACATTTTTCTTTCTCCTTCAAATTTTTTATTTATTAAGCCTAACAGAAACGCTTCTCATTTTTTAAATGATTAATCATCACGCCTGTTCCGACACAAATAACGACAGAAATTAAAAACGACATGGTGTTTAAACTATTTTGCAGTTGCTGCGAATAACGAATGACAATGCCGGTCAGAAACCTTAGATAGGCGGAATCCCCGGTTTGTGCAAATACCATAAAGCGCATCATCAATACTGAAAAGGCGATCGAGAAAATATAAAACAGGGCAAATAAATCGGCGTTTTTGGCTTTTTCGATACTGGCCTGGTTAATTCTTTTCATGATCTCCAGTTTTCTACTGGTAAAAGGAATGGCGTTGCCATAATTTTTTACGGTGCTTTCGTTAAAGCCCAGGCAGGACATCATTTTATCGAGTTCACTCATTGTCATCTCTCTCCTTCATACAGGTTTCTCAGTTTTTTGCAGGCCCGGTTCAGCCGGGAAGACAGGGTTCCCATTGGAATATTTAGAAACTCGCAAATCTTTTTATAGTCCCAGTCATAATAATAGCGAAGGATCACCGCTCCCTTGAGTTCGTGGGGTAATTGATCCAGCGATTTTTGTAGCTCGCCAAAATCGAGCACATCGATGTTATCATAACTCAGAGCTTGATCGGCAAATAGACTATCGCCATTTTCCTGATCATCCAGATAAACCATCGTCTTATTCTTTCGCAAAAGGTCAAGGCTGGCATTATGAACAATTTTTAGAAACCAGTTCTTAAAACTGCTGTCCAGTCGATATTGTTTGATTTTGGCAAAAGCTCTTAAAAAACTTTCTGCTACCACATCCTGTGCATCACATTCGTTTTTAAGAAGAGAATAAGCATAAATATAGGCATATCGCTCATATCGTTCGACGATCGGTTCAAAATAACCGGAATTACCAGTGGCGATATACTTCTTAATTAACGCGTCATCGGCTTCCCCTTCTTTATGATCTTTCAAAAATTTCCACCTCCGTTTTTTCTGCACATCTATATAACGGATCAACCCCTGGTTTTCTTCCCCAAAAATTAAATTATTTTGAAAAATAATTTACTTCTTTAAAAACTCGCAAAAAAGCACTGATTCACACCAGTGCTTTTTTAAATCCAGCTATTTCCAGAACTTGGCGCTTTCGACGGTTCCCTGATGACCTAAGAATGTCACATAGAAGCCCGTTTGATCATCATTAAACCAAATCATCAAAACGATCGGATTATTGACATCAACGGGATTGACCATTTCAATAATCTCTATTCCAGCCGATCCGAGTAGTGATTCAACCTGATCATAGGGCATCCCTGCGGTGATGCTTGCCAATTGATCTTCTTCCACACTGGCATCACTGAGTGCCATGATCTGACTTTCATCATCGTGATATAGTATTTTGGATACCACTATATCGCTGGCATCATAACCAATCTGCACCCCAAAACCGGTTTGATCATCGGTGTAGATAAAGGTTCCTTCCTTTTCTTCGGGTTTAACCGCTAACGCCGACTCAACCTGACTCTTTTCCATTCCCAAATTGACCTGATTGTAAAAATAATCGGGACTTTTTGCCCCTTCACCTTTTGTCCCAGTGCCGACGCAACCGGAAAGTGAAACCATTAGACTAAAGCCGATAATTGTAAACATTAAAGCTGCCGATCTGCTGCTTTTTCTCATCTTTTTCATCTCTCTTTCATTACTGCTGTAAACCATCAATTCGCTGTTCTATAACAAACTGTCTCTGAATTCAGCAGCCAGCACGGTATCGGTGTCGGCATCAAAGGTCACCACCAGGATCGAACCATTGATATTGATCCAGGCCAGGGCATAGGCTTCTTTGTCGGATCCGTCAGGAATAACCATTCTTAGCATCTCCACACCCACCCCATTCAAGGCTTTTCTGACATTACTACGGGTCATCCCCGGGGTAATTTTCTCGGCATCTTCTCGCGTGACACTGGCTTTGCTCAACTCAATTAGCTCTCGAGCCCCGGTGGTCGGAACCAACAGCTTCAGCGTGACCAAATTTTTAGCATTAAAAAACACATTCACCGCATAGCCGGTATCCTGATCGACATAAACATAGGAACCTTCTGGTGAGGTATTCCCTGTCGCTCCTAATGTCTTTTCCATATCTGCCTTGTTGTCATTGATTTCGATCTGCTTATAGAGTTTATAAACGACATTGTCATAGACCTTCTGCTGTTCTGAATCACTGTCCGCTGACTCGCTCCGGCCTGCTGTACAGCCTGTTGTTACGAGCGTCATCGCAATAATTAAACCCCAAACCAACATTAACCGCATCTTCCCTCTTTTATCCATTGATGTTTTCCTTTCCTTTTAGAACAGAATTAATTAAAAACTATCAAGCTGCTTTCTCATTCATAATAACATCTTCTACTAATGGATTTTTACCCGTAATTCTCAATTTAAAACACAATAACTATTTGCTTTAAACCATTTACTCTGAACTATTTATTCTTAAGCTCCTCAAAATACTGACTGATAATGGCATAGCTGTCTTTAGGTCGCTCTTTAAAGTTGGGGACATCCCAGTTTTCCCAGACAAAGGCCTGCTGATTGGAAAGACCAATGCCAGCAATGGTCTGGTTGCTGTCCTGTTTCACCAGAAGCCCACTGACCAGGATGCCTTCGGTGATTACCGTCTGGAGCTCGTTGGTGGTAGGGCTCGGGATAATCCGGGGATCATCGACGACCCGCATATTCGAGGGGTCGGTGACGTTAATTCGGGTCCAGGGAATCCGGATCGATAGGCTTTTGTCCGAAATATAAACCTGATGATGAGAATTGTTTTCCAGGGTTCCAAAGGTTAACTGGCTTAAATCCTCAACCACTGCGTCAATTTTAGCACCATCTTTGGTGACCGTATCCTTGTTGATCAGCATCGACATGGTTTCAAAGATACCGTCTGCTGAGTAAGCGGAGGCATGTTTGCCGCTACTGCTGTTGTAGTTGGGCTGCACCAGCAGCAGTCCCTGATCGCCGCCATTGATTTCAATCAGATACTCCAGACCGGATCCGGCCGCGGTTGCGATTCCGGTTCCAAATTTCATATTACCACGGCCGCGGTCGTAGGTATCCAGACCGATGATCAGTTTTTCGCTCGAGAAATCAATACTCCGATCCAGCTCCAGGTCGATATACAAATAGGCTTCATCAGCCACTAGCGACATTTTTGAGATCACCCCATCATCCTCAATCACGTAGGGCAATGATCGCGGGCCATCTGTCTCCATCGCATAGATACCATAGTTTTGTTCCGGATCAACGGCATTATGCCACAGCGGGTTGCGATCATAGGGAATAATATAGGGCTCAGTTATCCAGGTCTTCTTGGCCCACTCGTCTGCCCATTCGAAAATGATAGCGCCGGCATAACCTTCTTTTTCGATTGCTTTCATCATTCTTATGATGCCCACACCCTGGGTCGCTTCGGTCATCCCGCCATGGTGGTAGCCGTCAGGGTTTTCATGGGCGTTCCCCATCCCGGTGGCCAGACCAAATTCTGCCACAATCGCCGGATATTTTTGATGGCCAGCAATGAACTCCTGCAGGTAGCCGCCATAGCGGAAGATCCCCTCTTCATCGGCGTAAGCGGCGTATTTTGTTTCATTGTTCATAAAGTCGGGATAGTTGGGATAAATATGATAGGCTCCGAAGAACCCCGACTGGAGTTTGTCTTTCATTGAAATGTGGTTGATATCGACCGAAACCTTATCATTGTACTGTTTACTTTTATCGCCGCTTTCATTCCATTCCGAATCGTGTTCGGTTGGATCCAGGGTTGGCCAGCTGACAATCCCCACCGGATGCTGCCAGGAATAGGTGTCTTCCTGATATTGCATCACATAATCGCAGCTCATCGCCAACCAGGCCTCGGTCGGGCTGGCATTCGCTTCGCTATAGAGGTAATTGCCGTTAAAGACAAAACCGGGATTTTTTTCATTGGTACTGATGACCTCTTCTGGTTCCATTTCCCGACCCACCAGATAGCCGATAATGTATCGTGAAACATCAGCGGTATAATAGCCGTAAGCTCGTCCCTGTCGCTGCCCGATATTGGCCTGGCCATGCATTGCATCGACATTCATTTTTATTTCAGCCTGATAGGTGGCATTGTACTCGCTGCCCAGATAATTATTGTCAGCTGGATGTTCTTCCGGCCAAATTTCCTGATAAAGCCACAGTTTAGCCTCGGGATGCTGTTCATTGTAATAAACCAGGGCTGAATAAAACTGCGGTGGCAGCAGCGTATAAACCCGGATGGTATTGGCATGCATCGCCCCGATCTGTTCAAACCATTTCAGATACAAGGCCTCATCATAGGAGAATTCGGTAAACCATTTCCCCGGTACGGTCGAGCCGATATTGACCCCTTTGCTATAAAAATCCTCCCAGTTACCATCCACTAAAACCTGGAAACCAGTTCCGGATGTGCGAGCCTCCATTTGTGTGCCCGCAGTCAGCTGCTCGGTCTTAGAAATTTCTGGTTTTGTTCTTATTCCTGCAATAATTTGTTGCATCAGCGGCACATAACATCCCCAATAAAATTTAGTCTCAGCATTGGGATTGGCGACCGAAAACAATTGCTTAATCCTGGCAAACCCGGCATAATTCCAGAGCGTTCCCGGAAAATCGAGCTGAGCAAAGTCGCCAGCAAAATAATAGGCTGTATATTGCGAGTTGATTGACCGGGTGATCGCGGCATAGTCGGTCGCCAGACCAAACTCGGCCAGCGCCGCTTTTCCTGCTTCGGTAACATTTAAATTAAGCGTTGCCAAGGTTTCGGAAGAAGCATTGGGTTTGATCAGATCAAACCACTGCTCATAGCGAAAGCGTCCGCCTACACCAAATTCATTTTGGCCACGCTTATCAAAAGTTAGACTGACCCCGTCCTTGTTCAGTGCTTCGCGATCTTTTAACACCAGCACCTGATCCTGATTGGATACCAGCACCAGACCTCCGCCGTTATAATCCCAGCTTTTGCCAGTCTGTTTTTGATAATTATTGACAATGATCTCAGGAATTTCAACATCTTTAGTTAGATCCATGAAATACTTCCCGCTCCAACCAGTGAAGGAAACCCGGAATATATCCTGCAGTCCCTGTTGACTGTTGGCATCCCAGATATTAAACTCACCGATGATCGTATTCCCCCCACCGAGATTGTTTTTTATACTGGCCAGCTCCGCTTCGCTGAGATCTCCGACTAGCGGTTGCTGAGCTACCCCAGCGTAGATGGCATCACTAGCGACACCGTTAAAATCACTGGGGTAAACCCCGTCGGTATCAGCCAGATAAATCAGCGCTGGCATTTCTTTGGCCTGAGGGATTTCGCGAACCTGATACTCTTCATCCGACTTGGGAAAAACTCCAAAATAATCACGATCATAACGTAGCGATTTGCCGGTACTTTCAAGCACCAGCTTCTCGCTGTTTAAGACCCACATCAACCCCTTGTGTTCTTTGTAAGTGCTGTCTGGAACGGTTTTATTGACAATCCAGATATTTAAGGGGGTTGCTGTCTGATTGTTCCAGATTAAAAAAGGCATCACAAAAACACCAAATAATACCACCGCAATTGCTAGGCTCCATAAAACTACCGCTTTTGTTTTCATCGGGTCACCTCTTCTGCTTTTCCGGTAAAGCCTTTGCGGTCAGCCTTCTGCCAGCCGACCGGTTTTCTGAACATGTTAAGATAGCCGCCGAAACGCCAGAGACTGAAATACTGACGCACCCCAAAGTTCTCAATAATAGCGTAAAAAACCAGCACCCATAATTCTTTGCGGGAAAAATTCTGGCCATTCTTTTCGGAAATCAGTAGCGAGGACACCGAAACCAGGATCCCCATCAGAACCATCGCAATAAATAGGATCATCGCAATTTCTATATTAAAAATGCCCAGAAAAATCGATAAAATGACCATCAGATATCCCTGAATCTCAAAAAGCGGACCCAGCATTTCAAAAATATAAAAATATGGGATGGCAACCGTACCAATCCGCCCATAATTGGGGTTAAACATCATTTTCCGGTGAAAGGTCAAAATCTCAATCAAACCGCGATGCCAGCGGTAACGTTGTTTTTTGAGCGTTTTTAAATCTTCGGGAACTTCGGTCCAACAATTGGCATTATAGGCGTAGAGAATTCGAAACGGTCGTTTAGCTTCTTTCATCTGACGGCTGATCCGAACTACTAGTTCCATATCTTCGCCGACGGTATCGGTTTTGTATTTACCGCTGCTGGTCAGATAGCCACCGACATTGATGAGCCGTTCTTTGCGGAACAGTCCAAAGGCGCCAGAAATAATCAGCAGACAGTTAAAATAAGACCAACCCAACCGCCCGGACATAAAGGAACGAATGTATTCAATGGTCTGGAAGCGAGCCAGCTTGCTTTCGGCCAGTCCTTTTTTGGCGATCTGACCGCGATCGATGGTACAGCCATTTATCGGTAGAACATTTCCACCCAGAGCAGGGGTTTCGGTTTCTTCATCGAGGGTTAAAGAGGCCAACTTGATCAGCGCTTCATCTTCTAGCAGCGAATCGGCGTCAATACCGCAGACATATTCTTTCTTAGAGATATTGATCCCGACGTTCAGCGAATCAGCTTTACCACCGTTAATTTTATCAACTACAATCAGCTGTGGGCGGGAGCGATTTAAGTAGACCCCACGCACTGTTTTAGTGCTGAGACGGCTGTCATAAAGATAATCGACCCGCTTTAAATCATAATAGCGAATCAGCGTGTTCAGAGTCTGATCTTTGGAACCATCGTTGACGATAATTAGTTCATATTCGGGATATTTGAGATTTAGGAGCGAATTCGCACTTTCGATAATAGTTTTTTCTTCATTGTAGGCCGGAGCAATAATCGAAATAGAGGGTAACATCCTTTTTTTAAACAGCAGCGACATATCCTTGATATTCCACAACCGCTCCTGCCGCACGACACTGATGTAGGAGAACAACAATAGCACCAGGTAGATTAAATTTACCGCCATCGCGTAATAGGCAATATAAAAATTAAAATCAATCACAAAAAGCTCCAGCTGGTCATAAAAGGGCATTACAAAAAGAACTTCCCAATGGCGAATTAAGTAGGCAATCGGAACAATTAGAGCACTTACGACTAACAGAATCAGCAGCCGCCGAGTCAATTGTTGATCCCGTTTAGGCGCTTCACTGGTTATTTGCTCAACGACTTGAATAAAACCGCATTTTTTGATCAGTCGGTCATTTAAATACCGGGCGTAATCCTTTGGCAGCTCTTCGGACTGTAATATCACCGCTTTGATAATCGCAATTAGTTCATTTTCAATATTAATATCTTTATTTTTGTTGAGAAAGTCAATGATTTCACTACTTCTTCCCAAGAGAATAATCTCGCTGATGATTTTTTTGGCATCGTCATTGTTTTTCCGGCTAAGCTTCATAATAAAGTACTCGATCCGCAGCGCCAGAATCGTAGCTAAATCTTTCTTAACCCGTAAACCGGTTTCCCTGAGAAAGGCACTGACGACTTGATTAAAATAGATATTGTTTTTTTCAATCATTGTCGCAATCCCATTGATAGCACCTCTAGCGGTATCTTCCTGCCTGAGAAAACCCAGCAGCTTGTCCATTTTTTCAGCTGATTTGAAATTAGCCAGGGCGCGCATCGCCGCATTACGAATCTCCATATCATCACTATCAAGATATCGATCCTGATCGAGAACCTTAGGGTAATATTCTGCGACAATATTAGCGGCTTTAATGACCAACTGGTGATGCGCTTCTCCGCTGTTGACACTGACCGGCAACAGTTCATAGTGACGACAGTAAAAATCAGCTGCGACATCCCCTTCGTATCGACAATGCAACTGTATTCCTTCCAACATCGGACTGCTGTGGACGCAATTAGCACACTGCCGGGCATCGGCTTTGCCAAACAGCCTATCCAGGTGTTCAATTGTCTCTTTGCGCGTCTCGATAAGTTGAATCAGGTAATTTTTTAAGGTTTCAGAAAAATAAACCGCTGAAAAATCAACAATCAATTCCTGAAATTCAATTCGCCGACTGGTGATAATTTCGGGCAGAAAACGGTGGAAATCTTCACCAAAATCAGAAATCAGCATGTTAACCTTGTTACGGTAAAAGCGACTTTCGCTTAGCAGCGAATTAATTAGAATGGGTAGTGATTCTTGCTTGCCGATATCTGTCAACCCATTGGCAATGTACAGCTTTAAGGTACTATTTGATTCTTTTTTTAAGGATTCTTCCAAAGCCAGACGGGCTTTTTCAGTCCCTAGAACGCCTAAGTACAAGGCCGCTTCAGCCTTTTTTGTGATGTTATGTGATTTTAAAGCTTTCAGCGCTTTTTTTTCAAAGCTGTTTATATCAACCGAACTGGCAATGTTTTCTTTAAGCTGCTGATCATATCGTACCGATTGGCTAACCTGGCAGTAGTTGGCAATCTCCATCGGCTGATGAGTGGCTGCTAAGCTTCCTGATGCTGCATTTAGCAATTCATCTTTTTGATGTTCGGCAAAAATTAAACTCTTATCGGTTTCCCCTCTCCCCCTAATCAAACGTAAAACAATCACCAGATCGGCGATTAGCAGCAGCATTCCGATGATAATCCAGATTTCAAAGGTTTCAATCATCGGCCTGTTTCTCCTTTAATTCGGTTCTGGATAACGCCCATCAATTCCGACAACATGAACGGCTTTTTAAAATAATGCTCGACTCCCAAAGCGGATGCTCGAAGCACCGATTCGTCATTTTTAAGATAGGATAAATAAATAAACGGAATCTTACTGGTGTTGGAATCCGACAGCATTTCTTCGCGGAACAGAAAACCATCCAGCTTGGGAATCATCACCTCGGAGATAATCAGCAGTGGTCTCTCTTCCCTTGCGATTTGTAGCGCCGCTTGACCATCACTTGCGCTAATAACCCGATAATTAATATTCTCGAGGGCAGTTTTTAATACATCGACCGAGATTTCATCTGAATCAACAATCAGGATTTTTCCAATCTCATCCTGGTATTCGGTCATTGCCGATTGACTGCAAACAATGTTTCTGCCCATATTTCGGGCAATTTTAGCCCGTAGTACGGCAACGTTATAAAACGATTCATCTATCTTTTCAGAATGATCCTCGATCACTCTAATCTCATCAAACCAGACCAGACCAATCGATGCCGTTATTTTTTCAATAAATTTTTCCGATGAGGCAATAGCGTTTCTAATTTTTTCAGCAAAGATCCGGGCGGCTTCTTTTGTAATTTGGGGAATGTAAAAAGCAAAGACAACGCCCTGAAGTTTAAATAATATCTCATTCCCCTCTTTTAAATTCTCCAGAATAAAGGTCACATTTCGCTGCACATCTTCGGTCTCATCATGACCATAAAGATACTCGATCCGCTCCATATTATCCAGACTGATAATCACCAGCCCAGGATTCTGCTCGGACTGATCGGCTATGATACTGTTAACCTCGCTGGCCAAATAGTTTCTAAAAAAACTGTGATTATACATGCCGGTAATGTCACAGCGGATCAGCTTGTTTTGAGATTCTAAAATACTGGACTCCAAGCGGGTATTGATTTCTTTTAATCGCTGGTTTTGTTCATTAAGACTGGATGCTTCGTCTGCGATTTTTTTAATATGACTTTCAAACACTTCCGGCATCGGAATATCGTACTCTTTGGAAAGGGTTTCTGTTAATGGTTCAACAACCATTAGCCAGCTTGTCCCTTTTCTGGTCAGAATCCGATCATATAGCATATTCCATAAAACATTGCCAGTAACATTGTAGTCGGTGATATTCAAGTTTTCGTCCAAAGTCACTTCCATATCTGCCACCAACTCGCGAACTGATTCGTGATTGAAAATTGACCCCAGCCGTTTTAACACGGTTGAACAAATTCCCATATAGCCGCCCGATTTCGCCAGATCTCGCTTGATCGGATTAAGTAGCGTACCACACTCTAAATCTCTTAACGCTTTGATATGGGCAACGATATTTTGATTGATGATTGAACCATGCTGGGGAACAATCATGGCGATATCCATCCCCAGAAAGGTTTCCATCACCGGCCGGAGAATGCTGTTGGAGGGCATATAGTGTTCATGAAAGGTTTTCATTTTTTCGAGATAGTCAGCTTCAGCGTAGAGACTCCATTGATACGAAAAGGCGCCAAAAAGGTCGCTGGAAAAAAGGATTTTGGTCTGGTTGTCATAGGTAGTAAAAGCCCCGGGGAAATGCAGATAGGGGGTTAGGACAAAATCTAAAATCCGCCCCGATTGCAGTTTTAGCTCAAAATTATTTTCATTGATAATATAATAATCGGATTTAATGCCATAATACTTGACCAGGGTTTGGGTTCGCCAATGGGTGACCACTTCAAAGTTTGCCCCAGCTTTTTCAAAAAGCGGTACCGCTGCACAAAAGTCCGGATCTTGATGATGAAGGATCACATATTTGATTTTCTCGAGCGGGATGATGCTCCGGACATTTTCATAGACATCCTCAAAATCCAACACCGAACCGGGATCAATCAGTACCCCTTCATCGCCATCGACAATCAAATAGGGATTACAATGCAATCCGCCATCCTGGGCGCATCCTCCGACCCAATATATTCCTGCTGCTATTTCTACTGCTCGTGATGTTATCATTTTTTCCTCCTTGTCTAATATCGAATCCAGTCAACTAATAAAACCTGATCTTCTGAAGGTGGCAGACCCGCTTGCCAGTTGGGGTACCAGCTGTTAACCATCAGCTGCATCGGCTGCCCGTGCGGTATCCCCTCTTGCCACTCCTTAATTAATTTGTTGTCCACATAAAAAGCCACCCCATCGATGCTATAGTCAAAGCGATACTGGTGAAAATCAGCGGTCGGATCAAAGCCCAGCTTGCCAATATATTCGTTTTGTACTGCGCCATCAGCATAGGTGGTCAGCAACAATTCACCTGCTTTGGAATTAAATATTTCAATATCGATTTCATAAAAATAATCCGGGGGCGCATAAAGAAAGAAACCGGTGATCGATGAAGGCGCCAGTGGCAGTTTCATCTGGATCTCGTAGCTGCCATAGGTGACCGCTTGGCGACCAACAAGTTCCCCGCCTTCAAGCCGATCGGCTGGCATTGTGATCTGCAAGAAGCCATCCCTAACCGCAATGTTATTGGGATTTAGCCAGGTTCGGCCAAGGGTTTTATCAGAAGCCGTCCAGATACTTTCATCGAGGGTATCGAAGTTTTCCTGATTCATCCGACTTTCTAAGACCCTACTGATTTTTTGAACCCACTGATTCTCACCAGCCAGATAAATCGCCATGCCAATCAGCAAACCGCCGAGAATTATACTGAAGAGCACTAACCACTTTTTCATTGGTATCCCCTTACTATCAGTTGATTTTTATACTTCTTATCATAAACCTTTTGATACCCCGTTGCAACGGATTTAATAAAGAAACAGAATAATTATTGGGCGTACCTAAAAAAAGCATCTGCACACGAATGCACAGATGCCTAGTAATCTAAACCACTAATTTTTAATTATTTGCTTCAAATTTTCTTTGAAAGAATTTTACCGTTTCAACAATCGGAATCACGACCACAGCCAGACCCATCGCGGCAAAGTATTCGGCCAGACTGATCGCTTCAAACTCAAAGGCGGCAGCAATCGGTGGAATAAAGATGACCGCTGTGGTCAGAACTAAGGATACCGCCATCGCCAGGAATAAAAATTTATTCTGGTGTTTCATTTTAAAAATTGATTGACGTCGGCTGCGCATATTCAGTGAATGGAACATTTCAGCCATTGATAGGGTCAGAAATGCCATTGTTATACCATCAGCACTTTCAGCAATCTCCCAGACCCCAGCTTCCATATAGTGTCCCACGAAATAGGCGGCGATAGTGACAAGCGCGACCATTGTGCCCTGCCAGATCACATCCACCCCGAGACCGCGGGAGAAAATCCCCTCCTTTGATTCTCTTGGTGGATGTTTCATGGTGTCGGCTTCCTCGCCTTCCATTCCCAGGGCAATCGCCGGAAAGGTGTCGGTAATCAGATTGATCCACAATAAATGGACTGGTTTTAGAATTGTAAAGCCTAATAATGTCGCAACGAAGATGGCAATCACTTCGGATAAATTGGAAGACAGCAGAAATTGGATGGCTTTACGGATATTGTCATAGATACGACGACCTTCTTCCACAGCATTGACAATTGTGGCAAAATTATCGTCTGCCAGTACCATATCCGCAACATTTTTCGTTACATCGGTTCCTGTTATCCCCATACCGATTCCAATATCGGCAGTTTTTATCGACGGCGCATCGTTGACACCATCGCCCGTCATCGCCACGATCATCCCTAAATTCTGCCAGGCCTTGACAATCCGTACCTTATGTTCAGGCTGCACCCGGGCATACACGGAATAGTTGCCAATATCTTTTTTTAGCTGCTCTTCAGTGATCTCATCCAATTGAGCGCCGGTGATGGCTTCTTTCGGATCAACAATAATTCCTAGCTGCATCGCAATGGCGATGGCAGTATCCTTGTGATCTCCGGTGATCATTACCGGACGAATCCCGGCCGTCTTACACTGGGCAATCGCATCCTTGACTTCCGGTCGAACCGGATCAATCATGCCTGTTAAACCGACAAAGCAGAGCTCCTCTTCCAGATAATCTGGCGTCTGATCTTCCGGCATCCTATCCCAGACTCGAAAAGCGCCCGCCAGCACCCGAAGCGCCTGATCGGCCAGCTGCTTATTGGCCTGTTTGATGGTGGCACAGATCTCATCAGTAATCGGTTGCTGAGTCTGGCCGTCCCAATAGCTGGTGCAGCGTGAGATCAGCACATCCGGAGCCCCTTTAACATACTGGGTAAATCCACCCGCTTCGATTTTGTGAATGGTACTCATCAGCTTTCGCCCGGAGTCGAAGGGGGCTTCCCCAACCCGGGGGCTTTGTTCTTCGATGTCACCCTTATTCAAACCCAGCGAATAACCGTAATTAACTAGCGCTGCTTCAGTCGGCTCTCCTTCGGCCTTATTTGCCTCATTTAAATGGGCATCATTACAGAGGGTCATGACTCTAGCCAGCAGTTGTTCATCAAAACCAAAGTGATCGACCACCGTCATTTTGTTCTGGGTCAGGGTACCGGTTTTATCGGAGCAGATCACCTGGGTACAACCCAGAGTTTCAACCGCGGTTAGTTTTCGGATTACCGCTTTTTCTTTGGCCATATTGGTCACGCCTAACGACAGGACAATCGTGACCACTGCTGCCAGACCTTCGGGAATGGCGGCAACCGCCAGCGATACTGCCACCATAAAGGTATTAAGAACTCCAACGCCAGTAATTCCTTGACCCAGATACAATCGCACCAGGCTCATCGCGAAGATAAAAATACAGATTCCCAGCACCAGCCAACTTAACACCTTGCTTAATTGATTAAGCTTGATTTGCAGCGGTGTGGTATGTTCTTTAGCCTGGGTAATGGCCTCGGCAATCTTACCCACTTCCGTTTGCATTCCGGTGGCTACAACCGTTGCCGTACCACGGCCATAAACCACGGCACTGCCCATATAGACCATATTTTTTCGGTCACCCAGCGAAATGTCTTTTTGATCGCCTAGGTTAAGGGCATTAATCACCTTACTCACCGGAATACTTTCTCCAGTCAGGGCGGCTTCTTCAATTTTCAGGCTGGCACTTTCGAGCAGTCTGGCATCTGCCGGTACGGAGTCTCCGGCTTCTAGCAGAATCACGTCGCCGATTACCAAATCTTCAGATTTAATTTCCTGAATTTTTCCGTCCCGGATCACCCGGGAGGTGGCGGCGGAAATGGCCTGCAGGGCTTCAATGGCTTTTTCGGCCTTACTTTCCTGATAAACACCCAGTATCGAATTGATCATCACCACCGCCATAATAATAATCACATCGCCAAATGATTCGCCCGAATAAGCGGCTGTGATTCCGGATACAATGGCGGCCGCAATCAGGATCACAATCATCGGGTCTTTTAACTGCTTAACAAGCCGCACCGCCAACGAATCCTTTTTAGCCTCGTTTAGTTTGTTTTTCCCATTTTTTTCCAGCCGATTACTGGCCTCTGTCTGGGAAAGACCCTCTTTCCCGGAGTTTAACTCTTTTAGCACTTCTTCCGAAGTTTGTAAATAGCTCTTCATCAAATTCCTCCTTTTTGTAATTTTGTGCATAAAAAAACCAGATGCCGCTGCACCTGGAAAAAATAACCCAAGTACAGAAAACTGTACATGAGTCTCACTCATTAAGATAAGCCAGGTATTGCTACCATGCATGTTGACTTATCACGCAAATTGCGCAAATTACTCCCTCATAACTGCTTCATTTTACACCGGCGCATTATCTTTGTCAAGATAATGCGCCAGGATTATTTTGTTATTTTTTGCTGTGATTAGTTATTTTCCAGATATGGCTGATCGATCGAGCCAGGTGCCGCTGATCCTGCTGGTAGCACCTGAATTTCAATCGCTTCCAAGCGGTAACCAAATCCAGCCGTGCCCGCTTTCGCATCATTTTTGGCCCAGTCCATCCAACCGACATTCTGTGCGTGAACCCGGTAGTAAACATCAAACTGCCCCGCATCGGCACCGGTTAATCTGACATTAATGGCTTCCAGCCGTAGCGATTCGCCGGAAGTCCCGCTCATATCACCATCACTTTGATAGTCCTGCCAGCCCTGGTTCTGCACATGGGTACGGTATTCAATTCCCAGATCATAGCCACTGGTATCCATTTTTATCTTGATACCTTCTAGCCGCAGTGATTGCCCCGATGTGCCACTGACCCCACCGTTGCTTTGCCAATTCTGCCAGCCCTCATTCTGAACATGGGTGCGATAAACACTGTTGACAAAGCTGTCCTGACTTTGGCTAAAGGCTTTGATACAAACATTGCTGCTGTCTTTTTTCGAAGTATCATACCAGCCGCCGGTTCCCGATTTGCTGGTAAAGCTCTCGCCGGGGTTGGCAGTGACGGCACTGCTGTAACTTTCAACCCGGCTCTCGACCGGTACGGGTTGATTGGATCCCGGCGTTCTAAATTTAATGACCACCGCAAACTTCTGGCCGGCCACCAGTCCGACTGGGTTATCTAATTCGACGGTATAATAACCACCCCGCGTAAATTTTTGCGTTTGGCTAGTTCGTAAGGTACCACTGTTTGGCTGGCCATCATTGACATCGGTATAGATCTTGATCTCAGCCGTTGTTCCTGGGGTTAAGGCATAAGTGCTCACTGCCATCAGCTTGTCACTAGTAGCAGCGGTAAAAATATTGGCGCCCCAGGCTGTTTGATCGCCATCCGGATAGCCCATCGCTGAGATATTACCCAATGGGTCGTACTGATAGATTCGGCTGTAATTATCGGTGGCTTCAGCATTATGAAAGGCAGTCACATTACTACCAGCATAACGATCATAATAGGACATATAGAAATAGCCATCGTCACCCCAATCGCTTCCCCAGCTGTTGCGGATAATCCAGGCGCCATCCCCATCCGGCTTTTCATTGAAATTATCACGGCTATAATTGTCATCCCAGCCAACTATCGCGACATCATGATCGGGATTTTGATCGCCATTGTAGTAAAAAGCAGCGTTGTCACTGTTATAGTAATCATTGCTATTCATTGAACCAAAATACATCGAAGTATAAAGCGCTCCGCCATCGATCAGCGCCTGCTTGATGGCACTTGGTAATTTCGGAATCGAAACCACTTCCTGAACATGATTAACCAGCGACAAGCCGGTTTTTTTCGGTGTATCATAGGGATCACTGCTTTCGTCGACTGGGCCGCTCCAACGCGCCAGGTAAGCAGTAGCCATCGTGTAATTCCCCCCCTCATCGGGGGTTCCATCAAAACCGCTGTTCCACATCAGGTTGTTTTCAGAAAAATCCGCTGTGGTGTCCTTCTTGAGATAGGATTCCAGCGAAGCCAAGCTGGCAAATGCCCAGCAGCTCCCATAATCACCCTGATCACGGATCTGGGTGACGCGATCGATTTCGCGCAGATCGTAGACGGCCGGAAATGTTGCTGCCTGGGTTATGGTGCTCTCAGCGGTTCCTTCAAAGCGTTGCAATGGTGGTGGAATATGGCCGAGCGCATAGCCGCCACTGGTTGTGGCGTTCAGGTTTCCCGACTCTAGGTCACCCCGATACTCAACAAATGCTGGATTCAAGGTTGCTACTGTTGGTTCAGCCGTTTCTTCCACAGCCCAGGCTCCGCCTGGAATCAAAACAGTCAGCATTAAGCTAACTAGCAGCAATGATAGTGATTTCTGCAAATTCTTACTCATTTTCACTCCTCTTTCTCTTCAATATGGCTTTAACTTTTCTTAGCCGATCTGTTCGACAGTTCCGGAATCCTTACCGAATTCGATTTTATCAAGCAAATCGTTGAATTTTTCGGTAAGGGTATCAACATTAGTCTTTAATTCTTCATCTCCCGGGGTGCAGTTCCCGGGAAAGCCGTAGATCCGTCCGCTCCCCACTTCCTTCAATAAAAAAAGAATCTCCGCGATTTCCTGCTTATACTTGTTTCTCACATCTGTAACCTGATCCATTATGTCCTCCAAAATTTTAGCTCTTACCGTCATTTTGACACGGTTAAAATGATTTTAGTCGTTCTGATCAAAAAGATGACCGCCGGTTTTAACGGCGGTCATCTTTTATCATCAAGTATTTCTTTTGTCACCATCAACTTGATCAAGCCACCTCCTAATATTCTATTCTAGGAAGTTATACCCCATAATCCTGCTTTGTAACACCCTACATAACTTCGCGGATCACATCGTATTTGGCATCATCACTTTCAACAAATCCCTCCACCGGGGATTTAATATTCGGTGCTTTTACATATTCGACAAAGGCCTGTCGTAAAAGGGTTGTAAATTCTTTTGGCAGATTCGGATTAGCGGCAATGGCATCCTTGGGAATGTCCGGGGTTTTAGCAATAATGTTAAACTCATCCAGATTAATGCCACTTTTTCCCGCTCCTTCCATCGCTTCACTGTAGGTCGCCCCAGCATCATATTCGCGGGACAAAACCGCTTTGATAACACTGTCATGACTACCCAGATAGGAGGTCTTACTGAAAATCGTCTTGGGATTCATCCCCTCCGATTTAATAATATGCTGGGCATAGAGATAGCCTGAAGCACTGCCCTCATCGACATAAGCAAAACTTCGGCCACGCAATCCGCTTAAGCTATTGATGCCACTGTCTTTGCGGGTAATAATATAGCCGTTGTAAGATACCTTGCCATTGACTCTTGGCGATACCAAGGGCTCAATCCCGATTTTTTCATGGGCATTGACATAGGCAAAGGGCGAAAACCAGGCCACATCGATAATCCCTTCCTTCATGCCTTCACTGAGGGCTTCATAATCCTTGACAATCATGGTTCGCACCTTGTAACCGATTTTTTTGAAAACCCCATTTAAGATCGGCACATACATGGTTTTAATGTTTTCTGGCGAAGTAAAGGGATTAACCCCAAAGATAATTTCATTTTTATTTTTATTTTTGGCGGTAAGCTTTTGAACATTGCTGGCCATTTCCGAAAGCTTGGTACAGTAATTTAACAATTCAACATTTTTTGACTTCTGGGTGACAATCGTACTGATGGTGTTGGTGGTCACCCGGTGAGTGGTGTCGACCGCATCAGAGACCTTGGAAATAGAAGCCTGGATGCCATGGGAGGTGTTAACCTGGAGGCTGGAAATCTCTTTGATTTCATTCATGGAATTGTTTAATTCGATCAAAACTTTTTGAATTTCTTCGATCACATCGCCCGATTTCTGGGCAGCCCCTTCAATATCTTTAGTCCTTGTGGTGCACCGTTCAATGGCTGTATTCGAACGATCCACCTCAACAATCACCTGATTGACAATCTGTTCAATTTCGGTGGCAAAGGTGGCGGTGCTGTCCGACAACCGCTTGATTTCTTCTGCCACCACCGAAAATCCCTTGCCGGCAGCTCCTGCCCGGGCGGCCTCAATACTGGCATTTAGTGCGAGCAGATTGGTTTGTCGGGAAATATCCTTAATATAATCAACAAACTTGCTGATCTGTTTAGACGAACCGTCTAATTCGTCATTAATACCTGATGCCTGTTTGACTCCGTCAACTAGATCCATCAACAGATCAGAGATGCCTTCGATGGTTGAACGGTTTTCGTTGAGCATTTCAACCGACTGACTGGAGTTTTCTTCGATTCTGACAATATTCCCCTGAAGCTTATTGGATACCTCGGTAAAATGATTGATTTCCGAATTGATTTCATAGGTGCTCGCGGCATTTTCCTCGCTGAGTTTGGCAATTTCATCGGCCTGAGCCACTATCGTATTAAAAACTTTGACATTTTCCTGGGAAAACCAGCTTAGTTTTTTGATATCAAAGTCCATCGTCTCTAACAAAGAAAAAAGTTCACTATTGACATTATCCTGTTCCTCGTCCTCGAGCGGCTCATCTTTTTTAGCCATGGCAGTCAGCAGGTTTAAGATGCTATTCATCGTGGCTTTATTTTCATTTAATATTTCGACTGAAAGGGTCGAGCTTTCTTCCAGGCTCATCATATTCCGTTTCAGTTCATCCGAGCTTTGAGCAATCGTTTTGACATCCAGGTGGATATTCTCCAAATTGATTTCACTTTTTAATTCTTCCATGATCTTTCTCTCTTCCTTAAATTTGTGAAAACGCTTTACGCCCAGTTTCCATTTTTAAAAATGGGAATTTCCTGACCATCTTTACTAATGCCAATAATTTCCAAATCTTTGGTGCCGATCATAAAATCGACATGGGTATCGGACTGGTTGCCGCCGGCAGCAGTCAGTTCTGCTTTGGTCATTTTTCCGCCATCCCGGATATTGGTGGGATAACATTCCCCCAGGGCAAAATGACAAGCGGCATTTTCATCAAATAGCGTGTCATAGAAAAGAATCCCGGTATTAGAAATCGGTGAATCATAGGGAACCAGTGCCACTTCTCCCAACCGCCTTGATCCTTCGTCGGTTTCGATCAAGCTCTTGAGATATTCGCCACCCTTTGCTGCCTGATAGTCGGTCACCTTGCCGTCATGAAAGGTCAGGCGAAAATCTTCGATCAGATTTCCCTGATAGGAAAGTGGCAAAGATGACACCAGCGTACCCTCAGCCCGGAAACAATCCGGTGCGGTAAAAATCTCCTCAGTCGGCATATTAGCAAAAAAGTAGATCTGATCGGGGGTAAGTTCACCGCCGCCTTCCCAGATATGATCTTTCTGGAGACCGACAGTAAAATCGGTACCGATACTATTTTTATAACGGAGGGCATCAAAATGGGCATCATTAAGAATTCGACATTTTTCGGTGAGAAAGGCCTTATGGTCATTCCAGGCTTTTACGGTGTCATCTTCACCAATCCGCACGGCCTCAAAGATGGCCTCCCAGAGTTTTGCGATCGCCTCCTGTTCATAAAGTTCAGGAAATACCTTTTTTGCCCAATTGGCCTCAGGAACAGCCGCCACGCACCACTGGAATTCACTATTCATCATTTTTTTATAATAGGGTTCAAATGCCTTGGCGGAAGCCTTGCTGCTAGTTTTCAGCTTTTCGCTGGCGACCCCTTTATAGGCCTCCGGATCATTGCCGATAATCGAAATCACCGCCGCTTTCTGCTCCCCATAATAATTCCGGGATTCAGCCAGCCAATTGGGGATGTTTTCCAAAACTTCCAGACTAACATAGTCATAGCGGAGACGACTGGTTTTGACATCATTCCAGAAGACGATTACATCTCTAGCCCCGGCTTTATAGGCCTCAGCAACGATCATCCGGCCAAATTCAAAATTTTCCACTGAACAATTTACGACCGCCAATTGATCCTTCTGTACATTTGCTCCGGTTCGGACAAGGAGTCGGGCATATTCCCTTAATTTTTCGATATGATCCATAAGTTTTCCTCTTTTTCTCGTTACAAAAATAAGTAAGCCGGTTTAACAGGTTTCAGATCATTGTGTAAAACCCGCCCTTCATTCATTTTTGTAAAACTTATCTTTTTTCTTTTTTTGAACATCTATGTTAAAAATTATATCACTTTCATCAAATAAAGAAACAAGAAAAATTTGCGAAAAGCACCTAAACTTAATTTCAACTGGGAACAATTTGTCAACATCTGGTCATTTATCCTCTGCTACTACTGTTACGTTCATCCTTAAAATCATGCTTTAAAATCACGGTAAAATACCCGGGCTTCTTCTTCGCCTCTTAACAATCTTAATCCGCCTAGTGCCAGGGCTTCCATTTCGTTCTCGCCAGGCAAGCATTGAACCGGGGCCAGAAAGGCGATATATGCTTTAACCATCGTGGTCAGTTTTTCAGAGTAGGCCATCCCACCGGTAAGGATAATCGCGTCAATTTCGCCTTTTAGCACCACCGCCATTTCGCCGATGCCCTTGGCAATCTGATAGGCTAGCGCCGCATAGATCTGCTTTGCCTTGTTATCGCCAGTCAAGATTCGTTTTTCAATATCGCGGATATCGCTAGTGCCCAGATGCGCTTTTAATCCACCCTGTCCACGAATTTTCTTAACCAGCTCATTTTTATGATAATGTCCGCTGTAAATCAGCTCCACCAAAGCCAGTAGTGGAAGTCCACCGGATCGTTCCGGCGAAAAAGGGCCAGTATCATCGGCTATCACATCGATGATCCGTCCCTTTTTATGAGCACTGATAGAAATCCCGCCGCCCAGATGAGCAATGACCAGGTTCATCTCAGAGTAGTGCTTTCCCATTTCGTTGGCGTATTTTCTGCCCATCGCCTTGCTGTTTAATACATGACAAAGGCTTTTTCTGTGGATTTCCGGAAAACCGGTGATCCGGGCGATATCTTCCATTTCATCGGATGAAACAGCGTCATAGATATAAGCTGGAATCCCTAGCGGTGCGGCAATGGCGTCGGCCAAGAGCGCCCCCAAATTTGAGGCATGGGGTGAAAGATGGCCTTCCAAAATTAGCGCCTTCATCGCCTGATTGACGCCGTAGCCACCTGCATCGATAGGCGGCAGTAAGCCGCCGCGCCCGACTACTGCAGCAAGCTGATGGCAATCAAACTGCTGGGCTTTTAATATTTCCAGCACCGTTTTTTCTCTAAATTCAAACTGTGCATTAACCGTTGGAAAGGCCTCAAGAACAGCACTATCGTGTTCAACTGTCTGAGTAAACAGGGCTCTTTCATTCTTATAGACAGCAACTTTTGTCGAGGTTGAACCGGGATTGATCGTTAGTATAAAATACGTCTGCATCGACAAGCCTCCTCTTTTTTTACCTGGATTTTCATTGCCTACTACCATGTTGTTTACCCCATTGTAAACCCAATGCTCACCTTATGCAAATTTTATCAGCAACTTTCCGGCTTCATATTTGGCGCTTTGTACCGTTTTATTACGGAGTATATCCGGTAATGTAAAACACCGTTTTTCATTCTTGATTTGAATCATCAATTCACTGCCCTTTTGTCCCATATCGAGATCCGTCTTTTCGGCAAAAGGAATGTTTAATATGAAGGCATAGCCATCGTCTTCCTTCCGTACTTCAAAGATTGTATCCTTAAATAAAACTGCCGCAGGATCAGTTTCTCCGAAAATCTGCTCGGCTGCTTCTAGCAGAATCGCTTCGGTAGCCAACTCCTTATCGAGCAGCATCAGGGTAAAAACTGGCACCTCGGAAAAGCTTTCGCGAATCTCCTTCAGCCCTTCCTCCTGCAGATTGATCCATTTGCTGAAATATCCGTCTAATGCTTTTGGCGGATAGACCTTGTTGACGATCACGGCATCGATGTTGTAGTTGTATAAGTGAAGATAGGTGAAATTCCGTTTAGCCTCTTTAATGACAATCCGTTCGGGGGTCGTGACGATCCGGATGGTCAGGATTTCCTTATTGGTCATCAGCTCTTGTAACTGATAGAGCTTTTCGTATAATTGTTCGACATCATCAAAGACATTGTCTTCGGGCATCGGAATTTTCATCACTTTTTCGATCATTGGTCCGGCTACCTTGACGGCCTTTTTCTCCATTGGTAACACCGTTTTGATCATATTGCCAAACATTTCGGGAAATTTTAAGAGTGACAGGGTTTCGCCAGTCGGTGCACAGTCGACAATCAAGACATCATACTGGTTTTCTTCATAGATATCAGTGATTTTAAATAATGAAAATAGTTCTTCCAGCCCCGGAAAAACCAGCAGCTCCTCAGCTTCAATTCCTCCTTCGGCTTTAACTGTCAGTAACTCCTTTATATAGTTTTTCATGTTTCCCCAGGCGCGTTCGCCTTCCAGGATGGCATCAATTTCCAGTCCCCAGAGGCGATCACTGATCTTTACCGGAGTATTCTTAAGCTTTACGCCAAATGAATCCGATAAACTATGCGCCTGGTCGGTGCTCATAATTAAAACTTTTTTGCCGTCTTTAGCCAACTTTACTGCCGTTGCGGCAGCCACACTGGTTTTACCGACACCGCCTTTACCGGTATATAAAATGATTCGCATGGTCTTCTCCCTTTTGTTAAACTACTTATTTAGTCTATGTATCTAGTCTATGTATCTAGTCTATGTATCTAGTCTATGTATCTAGTCTATGTATCTAGTCTATCGAAACTTTTTTAACTTTTATTTCGCTGTCCGCTCCTGCTGTCTTTTCTTTTTCGGCCGCGTTTACCGCACCGCTGACATCAACAACCCATTCCTTGGCGACTTCAAAGATCATTTCTTTGACTTCTTTTTCAATCACCTGAACATGTTTGGCGATGGTCGGTGACAACAGCGACAAGAAGGCATCGCGTTCATATTGCTTGGCCAGGATCATGTTTTTAATAAATTCTCGATTCATTGCTTTTCTCCTTATTGAAATGCGATGATCAGAGTGCTCTGATCAAATTTTGCCGATGTCACTGCCATCCCTCTGAGGCTATTGGGCATTGGAATATTTCGCTTGTAATTACCAATTTTGACAATTACGTCCGACCCCGATAGATTGACCGCCACCTCATCCTTGCTAATATTTGGTAAATAAAGCTTCAAGTTGTAGCCTGTTTCAGTCTGCTCATATTTTTCCCCCTCGATATCCGCTTTGATCTCAAACAAATCAGCTCGTTTCGCGAAGACATCATCACAGATCCGGTTGATGGCATCCAGACCCAGTAGATCAGTATCGTACCAGGGAATATAATATTTGGGAATTTCTTCAAAACAGGCCTCAATTTCAGCGATGTATTTTTTCTGGATTGTGATCCATTCCGCAAAAAAGGGATTGTCAATGTCAGTGGGCAGAATGCGGTTAATAAAAATACCATCGACATTATAGTTGTAAAGCTTCATATACATATAGTTTCGCTTGGTTTCTTCGACCACCATTTTTTCAGGAATGGTTACTAACCGAACCGAGGACACCGCTTTGTTTTTTAGCAATTCCTGCAGTTCAATCAGTTTGACATAGAGGGTTTCGATGTCACTCATGGCGTGTCGATCGGGCAACTGAATTTTAAACAATGATTTTGACACTGGCGACAAGATGCGCATCGCCACCTTCCCCATCGGAAAAAATTTGTCCATATACCAGCACATCAGCTCGGGAAATTTAAGCAGGGACAGGGTTTCTCCAGTGGGCGCGCAGTCGACAATAATCCGTTCGTAGTCGCTATTATCGTGTAATTCCTGAATTTTAAGCAGGGCGAAGAGTTCATCCATCCCTGGCATCATCGTAAACTCATCCATTTCGGCGCCTTCTGGATTAATCGAGCCAATCATATTGCTAAAGGCGCGCATCAGATCTTTGAAATCTTTTTCCATCACATAGTTGGGATCAATCTCCAGGGCGTAGAGATTGTCGGCTACCGCAACCTCATCTTTTCCGATCGGAACATTAAACAGATCCCCCAGATTATGGGCCATGTCGGTGCTGACGATCAGGGTTTTTTTGCCTTCCTGTGATGATTTCAGGGCGTGGGCAGCGGCCACACTGGTTTTGCCTACCCCACCTTTGCCGGTAAAAATTAGTATGCGTTTCATTGGATCTCCTTTTTTTATAATTCACTTGTCGAATAGTTCGCTATCCGAAGTATATCTTCTGAAATATGCTGCCTAGGGCAGCATTCTATTCAATCATTATCTTTGTGATTTTTGGTTTGGTCTGTTTGGCTGCGATTTTGCTAGCATCTCGACTGAGCGCGTCCATGACCTTATCAACCAGCCTAAAAACCAGTTTAACTTCCTCCGCACTAAAACTTTCCATCACCAATTGTCCGTATCGGATCATTTCGTTGAGGATGCTCTGGATCGCTATTCTGCCGGCATCGGTCAGTTTTATGGTGACTACCCGCTTATCTTCTGAGCTTCTTTCGCGGGTTAAAAAATCACGTTTTTCCATCCGCGCAACAATGCCGGTGGCCGTATTTAACGGAACATTCAAGTATTCGGCAATCTGGGTCATATTGACATCACTGCGTCGATATAAGAGCAGCAGCACAAACACTTCATTTTTCGTGCAATTAAAAATTTCATTTCCCCATAGCTCCGTCGATAAGAGGTACTTTATCTTGTCCAGATATTCAAAAATC
Organism: Bacillota bacterium; assembly: GCA_018903255.1. Classification (GTDB taxonomy): domain Bacteria; phylum Bacillota; class Clostridia; order Eubacteriales; family Eubacteriaceae; genus Acetobacterium. The sequence continues at coordinate 70,919 of JAHIQT010000054.1, forward strand.
ATTGCTTCAAAATTGTCGTTAAAGCCATTATCCATTCGTTTTATCCTTTTTCTAGTTACAAAGTACTTCGTTATTCGAATTAATTTAATTCTACATCCGAAGTATTAATTTGTCAAGCCATTTTCAGATTTTATTTATTTTCATTCTATCAAAGCTCTATGGTCAACTGTTGCGTGTTTTATCGGTGTTTTTGAAAAGGTTACCGTCATTGCCTTCTTTTAAAGCACCTTTAAAGATTGATGGTTATAATAGAAGATCGAAAGGAGTGCCCATGAAATTTGGAAAATTCTTACTGCTTGCATCCATCACGCTAACCACAATTGTTGTGGGCAGTTATCTTTATGCCCGCTATGTCGAACCCAATCTCTTAATGGTCAATCGCGAAAAGCTTGAAAACAGCAAGCTTGAGGCACCACTTAAGATTGTCTTTTTCGGCGATACACACATCGGCGAATTTAATGATCATGACCAACTCGATCGGATTATTGAAAAAATCAATGCTGAAAATGCTGATCTTGTTATTTTTACTGGTGATCTGATTGGATCGACTGGAAAGTTTTCCGTTGATCCTGATGCGATTTCTCAGAGTCTGGCAAGGATCAATGCAACCTATGGCAAGGTAGCTGTTACCGGAAACCACGAGTACGCCTTATTTAGAAAATATAATTATGAAAACCTGATGCGTGCCGCTGGCTTTACGGTTCTAATTAATGACTGGCTGGATATTTCTGAACTAAACGTCCGACTGCTTGGTCTGGATGATGCTTTTCGGGGTGACCCCGATTTGAATCTGACCGATGAGGTACTGGTAGGCAGTTATAATATTCTCTTAACTCATGAGCCGGATATTGTCGATGAGATGGATATCAATGCTGTTGAGCTGGTATTAGCCGGCCATACTCACGGGGGGCAGATCTCACTTCCCTATCTTACCGAAAAGATTCTGCCGACCTACGGGAAAAAATATGTACAGGGTCTTTTCGCGATTGGCAGCCAGGGTCAAACCGACCTATTCGTCACTAAAGGTACTGGGATGACCAAACTACCTTTTCGCTTTATGAACGTGCCCGAAATCGTAGCGATTGAGATCGTCCCTTAGATCTATTAGTGCCGTGACGCCCACACCGCTGCCATTCCTGTCACACTCCAAATAGATCATAAACCTGATCGTCCCCGATTACCCGGGGACTTTTTTTGTCGGCATTTTTAAGCATGCTTTCCATCTTATCCTCAAGCGATTTTTTTATCAGTTCTTCGACCGGCATCTTCCGTAGTCCAAAGAGCAGCATCGGGTTCTGATCCAGTCGGGCGCCTACTCCATACAATACTGCTGCCACATGCTTGCAGAGCCAAGCACTGTCCGGGCAGCTACAATGAAAGTGAATTTCTCTTGGCGCGGGAAAGAGACCCTCCTGTCTGGTCGTAAAGAGACTCTCCAGCTCTTTAGGAAATTTGCCAGAAACCAGCTGCTCTAAGGATTCAATCCGGCGATTGCACAAAACGGTGATCTGTTTCCAGGTTTTTTCATCCAACGGGTCAATGCCAATTTCAACCCGATAGGGCTTAGTTGTACTGCCTTGAACCAGGGCGTGGATGGTGCCTTTTTCAAGCTTTAAATGCAGCACTGCGCCTTCCCTAACATAGCTGCGTCCCCGACCAATCCGATTACTGTAATCGGCATAGCTCTCCAGATTCTTGTTCCAGGCTTTTCCCCACCAGGTTTTGGCGATGGCGGTGCCTTCGATGACTACTGGCTCGATCTCTGGCATGGACTGCTTTAGTTTCTCCATCGATTTTCGGGCTTTTTCCTTTTTTTGAGCAACAGTTACATGGACATAATCATAATCGTAATAACTCATCTCAGATCCCACCTAAACTTAGTAATTTCAGCAGCTGTTCATCATCTAGCTCGGTGATCCAAGTCTCACCTGAAGCCTTAATAATATCTCCAGCCAGTTGACTTTTTTCTTCAATCATTGCGTCGATCTTTTCTTCAATGGTGCCAAGCGTAATAAATTTATGCACCATTACATCACGATTCTGGCCTATCCGAAAGGCTCGGTCAGTGGCCTGATTTTCGACTGCCGGATTCCACCAGCGGTCAAAATGGATAACATTATTAGCACCTGTCAAATTCAAACCCACTCCACCGGCTTTTAGTGACAGCACCATAAAGGGGATATAGGCTTCGCCATTAAAGGCCTCAACCAGTTCGGTTCGCTTGGTCACCGGGGTGCCGCCGTGGAGTACCAGCCCCGGGCGATGAAAGATTTCTTCCAAAAATTGAGCCAGCGGCTCAGTCAGTTCTTTAAACTGGGTGAACACCAGCACCCGTTCGCGTTTTTCATAAATGGTTTCACAGATGTTTTCAAGCATTTCAAACTTGCCACTGTGATCACGCTTATAAAGATCCTGACCCAAATACTGATCGGGGTGATTACAGATCTGTTTAAGCTTGATAATACTCGATAAAACCAGGCCTTTTCGGGCAATCCCGTCCGCTTCCTTGAGTTTTTTAGCCAATTCTGCAACCAGATTTTGGTAAAGCACGATCTGCTTTTTCGAAAGCACCGGAAACTCTTTAATTTCCACCTTATCCGGTAAATCCGAAATGATCGTGGCATCGGTTTTTAATCGACGTAAGATAAAGGGATTGACCAAATTTCTGAGCTTAGCATAGCCGCTAGGATCCTTGTTCAGTCCCTTTGTAAACCCGGTGAATTCTTTGGCGCTTCCCAGCAGCCCGCCATCCAGAAAATCAAAGAGCGACCATAAATCCGATAGGTGATTCTCAATCGGGGTACCGGTCATAGCGATTCGGGTTCTGGCTTTGAGCTCCTTGATCGTTTTTGTCCGCTTTGTTCCCGGATTTTTGATCGCTTGAGCCTCGTCCAGAATAATCAGATCCCAGTCGATTTCTCGCAGTGCTGCTAGCCGAACCGCCATCCCGTAGGTGGTGATGGTTAAAAAAACCGGGTTCGCAAAAAATGCTTCAGGGTCTTTGGCAACCGCCATCCCATGCAACACGGAGACTGGCATCTCTGGGGCAAACTTGTTGATTTCCTTTTCCCAGTTACCGATCAGGGATGCCGGTAAAATCAACAGTACCCGCTCGCCCTGATGATTACGCAGATATTCTAACAGGGCAATAACCTGAACGGTTTTACCCAACCCCATGTCATCTGCCAGGCAAGCCCCAAGTCTCAGGTCAACCATGTATTTCAGCCAGTCATAACCGGTTTGCTGGTAGGGGCGTAGTTTTCCGTTGAAACCAGGTTCCGGCTCTTGCCCACGCAGCGTCTGAGGATTGGCCATCGTTTCCTTCACCCGACGGAGCCAGTCTCCGGTTGAGACATGAACTTCCAACCCCCTTGTCGGGATTCCCAGAAGTTCTTGAGATCCAAGTTCCAGCCGCATGGCCTCCGCCAGAGTCAATTCTTTTTGCGCTGTCAGCGTTTCGGCTTTTGATAAGGCCTCTAAGGCAGCTTGCAACTGCTCATGATTAATTTCCACCCACTTACCTTTAATCAGAGCCAGTCCCTGGGTTTCTGCCAAAAGTTTCTGGATTTCTTCTTTGGAAATGACAGAATCTCCGAATAAGAGATTTGGTTTAAAAGACAAAATAGCATCCATGCCCACCTTTGCCGGTTGCTTTTCTCCGACCGTCAGATTGAGCCTTAGCTGATTAGTTTTCTTGCGCCACCAGTTAGGAATCCGGCACATGATCCCCGCCTCTTCGTAAAGCGGGATCTCTGTTAAAAAGACCGTCGCATCCTGGGCACTTAGTTTCAGGGGCGAAAACAACTCCCCGCTTTCCATCAGATCAGAAATAAAGCCACTGAGATCAGCCACCCGGCTGACGGTGGATAACAACTGGATCAGTTTTTCGGGTTGATTTTGATATTCCCGCAGTGCATTTTTAAGCGGGGTATGCATCGCTTTTTTACCATCATCCGGTTTGGTTGCGTAGGTGGCCAGAAAAGCAAAGGGGTAACGTTCATCTTCATTATTTTCGACCAGATGAAAAAAGATCCGCCCGGCCACGCTGATCCCGGCGTGATGCTCGGTTAAAAACGCCGCGACTGTACCCGGATAGCTCTTGATCGCTTCCCCGTAAGCAGCGTTAAGTCGCTCCCAGATACTGATAATCCATCGATCATTCACATGAGCCATGCCATTGCCAAAGGGGATTATTTGTCGAATCTCTGCGATTTCATCCGGTGTCAAGGATAAATCAACATGCTCACGAGAAAACTCCAGATCCGGTTGTTTGGCAATTTTTTGAATAAAGCCCGCACTAATTTGATGAAGAAATGCCATCGTCGGCGAAAGAAACTCCAGATTAGTCAGAAATCCAAAATAAAAAAGGGTCCGATCCTTATTTGTTCTAAATTGTGCTTGCCAGGCTTGCTCAAATTGCCGTTTTTCTTCAGTGAAGCCTTTCTTTGCGACCGTTTCATAATCCAGGATGAAATCATTTTTTGTAAAGCTGGCAATTAATTCAGTATAGTCTGTCATTATTGATTTTCCTTGTTAATTTCTATATCACCAGCAATTTCCAGCTTTTCTCCCTGGATTTTTCGTTTCAATTGCTTTTCTTCAGCCCGATTCTCAAGAGCTTTTAATAAATCAGTGGCATTCTCCCCATCGGTAGGATATGTTGAAAAGTTTTGGGTGATATCGTACCGCTGCATTTCAGGGTCTTTTAATTTATAGGCTTGATACTGTGCGATGATCTTATCAGCAATGACCTTGGAATTTTCATGATTGCAAAAGGGGAAAAAACCCAAATGACTATGATAGCCATGCTGCACATATAAATCAGATTCCCAAAACAGCGCCTTGATTTCCCGATAAACAGCTTTTGAGTGCTTGTAAAATTCGTTGCTTGATTCGATTCCCGAAAAGGCCGAATTTAATTTAAAGCTGATTTTTAATAAGGTAAAACTATAGCCACCTTTTTGTGCCTTATAAATCTCATGATTTAAATAGTTTTTTAGACTAAACTTCAAAACAGTGAATTCGGTCAAGCTCTCAATACTAATATGTTTTAAAATCTTTTCCTTTAGATAATTGTCTTCAAATGGTTTTAAAACATAATCTGCTGTTCCTTGCCGCAAATATTTGGTGATCACTTCTTTCTTACTTTCGGAAGTCAGCACCATGACCGGAATTGTATCGCTTTTACTTTGAACTAATTTAATCAGGCTGAGTCCATCGAAACTGCGATCGGTATCAATTTCAATATCTGTAACAATCAGATCAATCTGATCTTTATTATCCTTCAGGATATCAAGCAGCTCGCTGCGACTTAATGCTTCATGAATGGTTACATCCTGATCAGCCAGAATTCTTCTTATCCGATCCTTCACCACCATATTCGAATCAACAAGAACTACCACTGGTAAACTTTGCATAGTATTTACCTCACTTTACTCATCATGATTTTCGTCAATCTGTAGTTTGCTTTCTATTGTAATTTCAATTTTCTATTTTATATTTTTCTTTTGTTATTTTCTTAATTTTAAACCTTTTCTGCTGCTATAGCAAATGATTTCACAATCAAAACTTAAATCGATTCTTCATTTAGTCCAGCAGTTCCCTTTTTTATGGTATTAAGTTGCGTCGGTCATTTGATTTTAAGTTTTTTTTATATTAGAATAGAAAGCAACAAATTTAAAGGAGTGTGTAAAAATGACAGCGACATCGGTTGGATTTAGTTTGCTCTTACTTGGTCTTTTCCTGGTCATCGGGAAATGGATACTGATTGGAACCCCTGTTTTTCAAAAATTGTTTTTACCCAGTTCACTAGTTGCTGGATTACTCGCGTTAATCATGGGTCCCGAAATTCTGGGTAGTTTTTCCGGTGTCGAGCTTTTATCCCCGGAAATCATCACCGTCTGGGAGACGCTTCCCGGATTAATGATTAACCTGGTCTTTGCTGCTCTTTTTATTGGAAAAAAGATTCCCAACATAAAAAAGGTTTGGGAGTTGTCCGGCCCGCAGGTTATTCTCGGTTATATTATTTCTTTTGGCCAATATGTTGTCGGTCTGACTCTCTCGCTTTTGATTCTCGCTCCCTTTTTTGGGATGAATCCTCTGGCTGGGGCCTTAATTGAAATTGGTTTTGTTGGCGGCCATGGAACCGCTGCCGGCCTGCGTGACACATTTGTCGAAGTCGGATTTCCCGAAGGCGCTGATCTTGCCATTGGTCTGGCGACGGTCGGGGTATTAAGCGGTGTTTTAATCGGAATTGCCTTAATTAACTGGGGGGTTCGGAAAAATAAATTAGTTGACCATTATGCCATGGAGCAACCAGATAAACTGATCGAGGAAGGTGCCAATGAATTAGAAAACCGCGAACTTCCAGATAATTCAACCAATCATAACGACTCGATTGAACCATTGTCGCTCCATTTAGGTTATATTTGCATTGGCATCCTAATTGGGTCAGTTTTACTTAATGTAATGATCTGGATTGAGTCGATCACCTGGGGACCATTAACCAATGTCTATTTATTCCCTTATGTCCCGCTTTTTCCACTGGCCATGATCGGTGGGATCATGGTTGAACTTGTTCTCCAAAAATTCGACCGTCACAATACCGTTGACCGGATGTTGATTAATCGCATTCAAGGTATGGCTTTGGACATACTCATTGCCAGCGCCTTGGCAACCTTGTCACTTTCTGTTATCGAAGACAACTTCGTGCCGTTTCTTATTTTATCCCTGGGCGGGATCTGCTGGACTGTTTTTGCCTTCATCTTTTTTGCCCCGAAGATTCTGCCCAACTATTGGTTTGAACGGGGTATCGGTGATTTTGGTCAATCGATGGGGGTAACCGCAACCGGATTGCTGTTGATGCGCATTGCCGATGGCCATGGCCGCACTCCAGCCATGGAGAGTTTTGGCTATAAACAATTATTTTTTGAATTATTTATGGGTGGCGGTTTATTCACTGCGGCTTCGATTCCGCTGATCTACCAATTCGGGCCGCTAGCGATGTTAGTTTTCACTGGCATTGGAACTATTTTATTCGTCATTTCAGGATTGATCCTGAAGCGAAAAAAACTTAGTTGATCCCAAAATTTCCACTGAACAGCAACAAGCACCTCAAAGGGTGCTCGTTGCTTTAATTTATTGCTTTAATTTATTACTTTAGTTTATTGCTTTAATTCATTGCATAATCTAAATCAAAGAATAATTGTATTGCGTTCTTCGCGTGTCCTGCATTTTAAAATATGCATTGGGAAAATAAGGTTGATTCTTAGCTTCCGTTTCTTGAGGCACTTCGACAATTTCAATGTGGGTTGTCAGCGAGCGTTTAATTTTCTGAATCTCTTCTTTTGCAGTTTTTAAGTCGGTGGCCAGCTTTACCTGTTTACCAAACCGCATTTCTTTTCCCATCTGACTTTCCAAATCTTTAATGACCGCTTCAAGCTTTTCTAATTGTTCTTTTTTTGCTAATTTTTCTACTGGTCGAAGCTCATCATTAGCATGTTTCTCAGCTCTATCGACCCTGGTCGGCAATGGTTTGCCAACAATCTGGATAAAAAAGTTTTCATAGACCTGATCAAGATTTAAACCATCAATTTTAAGGGTCAGCTCATCTGCAATCATCCAACTGGTCTGATAATAATTCTGGCAATTGAACAAACCCGTTTGTGGGTTTAACGACTGATGATCACAACACCAGATCTGTCCCCACTCTTCGAAGCGCACGATAAAGACAGCATACTGGTCAATTTCACGATTGATAATCTCAATAATATTGGTGCTGATGGCCTGACGATTTAAAACAATTTCGACAACGGCTATTTCTGTGACATGCTTCCCTTTTGGGGTATTTGTGGTTTCCGATGAAATAGTATTGATCCAGATAATGCTTCTGATTTCATCGACAAAGCGCTTTTTTAATGGACTGTGGTCATTAAAATATTTTAAAAAAAGCTCTTTAGGCATTGGTCGGTAAACATTGGTGGTTTCAGTCAAGTCAATCATAGCATCTCCTTCTCGATATTCTTATTTGCTGGCTCTAGATGATTTATCATCTAGCTATTTATGTAATCGACTAACTCGCCAGAAAACTTAGAATTTTTGCTACCACATAAGCGTTAAAGCGAATAAACTGCTGAATCTTTATTTTCTTCTAAACTTAGGTGCCTTATACTCCCATTTGCTTTAGTTACCCAAATGTTGCAACATTATTGAAGATCTCAAACTTTTTTGTTTGCATATCTTTTGAATAAATTCCAAAATTATTGGTATGAATAATACCAAGACTGTTAATTGGAGGCCTAATCTATGAAAAAACTGCGCATCACCTTGCTTTTCCTCGTTCCCTGTTTTTTTTGTTACCTATTCTCGCCTGTTGTCTTTTCCCAATCAAATGACCTTGGGATCTACAGCAAGGAGATCCTCATTCTCCAATCTTATCAGCGTGATTATAACCATACCCGGGTTCTGGAGGAAGGTATCGAAGCTGTTTTTGCTGACTCGGAAGAAAAGGTTCGGATTCGCTATGAATTCCTGGATGCTAAAAACAATCTTGATGCCGACGCCTTCCAAACCCTAGCTACAAGCATGACCCAAAAATATCAGGATGTTTCACTTGATGGAATAATTATCTGTGATGACGATGCCCTGCAGTTTTACAATCGTTTTGGTCAAACCATCTGGCCAAATACCATTCATGTTGTCAGCACCGGCATCAATTCGCTGCGACCCTACAGTGAGGGAATCCCGGGCATGGTCATTATTGAAGAACGACCCGATGTCGAGAAAAATATCGCCTTGGGCTTACAACAAAATCAAAACAAAGATATTAGCACCCTGCATTTTATTTATGATCAAACCACCACCAGCAACGAAATACGATCCGACATTATCGCGATGCTTGCTGACAAATATCCACGCTTTGAAAGTCAACACTATTACGATAAGACACCGGATGAGCTCAAAGCAATCATTGATAGCAGTGGTGCTGATGATCTATTTTTCTATGTCCTATATTCCCGGGATAGAAACAATATAACCTATCATTATGATGAGGTACCTCGGTACATTTTAAGCAAGGCTAAAAATCCGGTTTACGCTCTTTGGGATTTTTATCTTGGTACCGGAGTCGTTGGCGGTTATGTGGCATCTTCCTATAAGTATGGCGAAAGCGCTGCGAATACACTGCTTGATCTGTGGGCGGGAAAGCCCGTTTCACCGCTGATTTATGAGGATGGTTCCCATTATCAATACATTTTTGACTATGACGTGCTGACAGCCTATCAGCTAAGCGATGTTCCAGAAGGCTCAACAATAATCAATCAGCCGATTAGCTACTTTGAAAAAAACAAGGATCTGATCATCCTGTTTGCGATGATCACCGCTGTTCTGATGCTGATTATCGGTCTCCTGCTTTATGCTATTCGCAAAAAAAATACACTTAATCAAAAAACGATTGAAATTGCCGAGTTAAATCAGGAGATCGTTGACACCCAGAAGGCTCTGATTTCGAAATTAGGAGCGGTTATCGAGACCCGCTCCTTTGAAACTGCTAATCATGTTAAACGAGTGGCACGGGTATCTTCATTCTTAGCCAAA
>JAHIQT010000055.1 GCA_018903255.1 Bacillota bacterium
GTTCACCAAAATGCTCAAGCCAATACCCAAACTCATAAAAAAGAACAGTCTGAGATAATGAACCGCATGAATGATCTGGCTGAGTCCTGCCCAAGATTGAAAAAATCCAATCGCTATCTTATTTTCGATCATTAAAAAATACAATTCACAAAAACCGGCTAATATCAGTGACAGAATGATTATAATAAAAAGCTTTATTTTCCTATTTGTCAATATTCCATTCAAATTTAATACCCACTCTCAAACACCGCCTTAAAGGTCATAAAAAAGACCTTTACATCGAACCACAGGGTCCATTTTTCGATATACTCAATATCACATTCAATTCGTTTATGGATCGAGGTATCGCCCCGCCACCCTTGAACCTGCGCCCAGCCGGTGATCCCTGGTCTAACATGATGCTTAATCATATATTTGGGAATCTCATGCTGAAATTGGGTGACATAGTGGGGTCGCTCTGGCCGTGGCCCAACGATACTCATATCACCTTTTAAAACATTGATAAACTGTGGCAACTCATCGATACTGGTTTTGCGGATAAATGTTCCGAATTTCGTTTTTCGGGGATCATCAGCCGTGGTCCACCCCACATCTCCCGATGTAATCGAGGCATCACAGCGCATTGACCGGAATTTATAGATCCAGAATTCTTTACGCCCCATCCCGACCCGAATCTGTTTATAGATAACCGGCCCCGGGGAAGTTAGTTTTACCAGGATTGCCGTGACGAGCAAAATCGGCGATATCAGTACCAGAATCAGCATCGACAGAATAATATCAATCAGCCGCTTGACCCACTTATTTAGGGGTTGATCCAGGGGAATATAGCGGGTATTGATCAGCGGTATGCCATCCAGCTCGTCAAAATAAGCCTTGGTTCCCTGAATCAAATTAAAATAATCCGGGATGATCTGGGTTTTAATGCCCTGATATTCACAGATATCAATGACCTCATCAATCCGTTTAAAACTGGTGTTGGGCAAGGCAATGATGACCTCATCGACCTGATACTCTTCGAGGATTTTATTCATCTCTTTGGTAGTTCCCAAAATCGGGATTCCATCCTTATCGCTTTTATGATAGTAATCATCGACATACCCGGTGACCTTATAACCCAGCTGCCGATCGCCAACAACCTTTGCGGCGAAGGTCTGGCCAATGTTGCCAGCTCCGACAATAATAATATACTTGATATTAAAACCGCGCTCTCTGGCCATTCTTAAAATTTTTCGTAGCGAGCCCCGCTCGACAATCATCAAAATAGTCGATGTCAAAAAGAAAATCCCCAACATGATTCGAGAAAAATGAATACTCTTTAGCGTAAACAAGGCTGACATTAGAATCGCAATCCCAATGATATTAGCAAATATTATTTCGCGGCACTCTTTAAAAAACCGCTGTTTTCGATAGGGTTGATAGAGACCAAAAAAAACAAAAAGGATTAAATAGAGCGGGATAATAATACCCAACAACTCAATATAAGCCCTTAAATTCATAGTGCGTACCCCATCATCAAAAAATGGTGAGACAAACCGGATGTACCAGGCAAATAAAAGGGAAGCCGTTACAACACCGATATCCAATAATACCAGAATAAAGTTAAAAAATCGCTGATTACTTTTGATCATTTTTTATCTCCCCTTTCTTACCCTTATTTTCGTCGCTTATTTTTAGCCAGCGCCATTTTTTTGAGAATCGTCGTACCGGTAGTCACCGCCCAGCGGGTCAGACCATTATATTTATTCTGATAATGCTTGTTGTAAAAAATTATCATCGAATCATAGAAGGCAGCAATCACCTTGGGGTTTCGCTTCCCAATTCCACTGGCTTTTTTATGATGAAAAATCCGGAATTCCGGATAGTAGATAATCTGATAGCCGGCCTGTTTAATCCGGTAACACCAGTCGATGTCTTCCCCATACATAAAAAAATCTTCATCGAGCATCCCCACCACATCAATAACAGCCCTGGGAACCAGCATAAAGGCACCCATAATACAATCAATCGAGCAGGTTTTATTCTCATCCACATAGGTCAGGTTATAGGCACCGAAACGGGTACTCTCAGGAAACGCCATATCCAGATTAAGGCTGTGATAAAGCCCATTCAGGGGAGTCGGAAAACTCCGTTTGCAGGCCGGATCCAGCTTACCCGAAGCTAGCAGGATCTTACATCCCAGTGCTCCAACATGTTTATGATCTCTGATAAATGCCATCACCCCTTTTAGGGTATTCAAGTCGACAATGGTATCGGAATTAAGTAACAGAATATACTCTCCCGTCGAGGCTGCAATACCAATGTTATTGGCCTTGGAAAAGCCCAGATTCTCGGGATTTTTTATAATTGTCACAGTCGGGAACTGTTTTTTTATCGCTTCCACGCTGCCATCTTCTGAAGCGTTGTCGACTAGAATGATTTCATAGTTGAGTCCTTTGGTATTGCTTTTTATTATTGAATCAATACAATTCGATGTCAATTCTTCTGTTTTATAGTTAACAATAATAATTGATAAATCCATTTTTAGCCTTTCTTAAGCCGTTTTGTCTTTCAAAAGACATTATATTTTACCATAATCCTTGCAAATATGGAAGGCCTATGTCAGGATTACCTACTTCATCCGCTTATTTTCAATCATTCGAAAAACATTTAAGATCAATTGAAATTCAATCAAAAAGTAATTTTTAAGATTCTTAGCTTTAAAGGGTACTTTTTCTACCTTTTTATAGTTTTTCAAGCCTGCCTTAATGCCAGCCGCATAATCTTTACCGAAACCCCTTTTTAAAAAAAGCACGTATTTCACGATGAAACCCACCACTAAAAACGGACTATTCACCAGCAACTGCAGCAAGGGCATGTTCTTATAGGCCACATAAATATTGTTGCGGGCAGAAATCTGCACCTTGAAGGGGCTGTATTTTTGTCCTTCCGCGGTGGTCGCACTACCAATATGATAACAGATAGCTTTCGGTTCGTAGCAGTTTTTATAGCCATAAATCAAGCCGCGGTAGCCAATGTCGATATCTTCCATATAGGCAAAGAAGGCTTCATCAAAAAGACCAATCTCAGAAAAAACCGCGTGGCGGTAAATCGCCGCTCCGGCACAGGCACTAAAAATCGGGCTTGCATTATGATACGCCGCGACCGACTGCCCATCCCCCCGTTTATAACCCCAGCCCAGAATGTTATAAAAATCACCGGTGTCATCGAGTTTATCACGTTCATAATAACGAACCATTTTTGAACTCACCGAAAAGATCTCCTGATCATCATCGATATGCAAATATAAATAGCGTACAAAATCAGGGTCAACCACCACATCATTATTTAAAAGCAGGCAGTACTTGCCATTGCTGGCTAAAATCCCCTGATTCACCGACCGATCAAAACCAGCATTGACCGGGTTTTCAATGAGCGTTACGTTTTTATAGGTTTTTATAATCTCGACACTCGTATCCGTGGAACAATCATCGACGACAATGATTTCTAAGCGCCCGAACTCATAAAAACTTTGCACCATTATACTATCCAGACAATTTGCTATAAATTTTTCACCATTGTAATTCGGAATAATCACTGAAACGTCACTCTTCATAAAACCATCCTTTTTATCGCCATCAATAAGTCCGTATTATTATAACACAGGATGATCTTTTACTAAACAAAAAGCGACCAGGAACCTTGTCCCTGTCGCTTTTCTTAGCACTTCATTAATTTTAGCACTTCATCAATTCTTATTATTCATCAATTAGCGTTGCTGTATGGGTTATGGAAATCGATCCATATTTCGGGATTGACGCAGGCATCATCGGCATTGGCAATGGCCCCAAAATGGAGGTGTGGCCCATAGGCATTGTCGGCATACTTGTCCTTAGAAACATATCCTGATCCACCGACTGATCCAATCTTCTGACCCTTGCTCACTGTTTGTCCAACGCCGACATTGATCTCTTGCAGATGCCCGTAAAAGAAGGACACACTTTCCCCATACCGATCGGTTGTGCGAATCCTGACATAACGTCCATATCCCATAAAATAGCCAGCACGTTCGACAAGGCCATTGCCGACTGCATAACAGGGTGCATAATAGGGTGCGGGGATATCAATACCTTCGTGGATGTCTCCCCATCTTGGACCAAACCAATCGGTTGGGTCGCTGGGATTTGGTTTGTAATTTTTATTCAAGGGATAATTATAAAAACCATAAATCGTGGCGGTATTCTGCAGAACCTTCTTACTTGATTCTTTCACAAAGACAAATTTGCCATTTTTATCGGCTAGATATGCATGCGAAATAAACTCGTCCACTATAATATTGTAGTTTTTTAAATTGATGGTCGCTTCCCAGGTATGATTGCCAATGTAGTTTGCCTGTTCCCAACGCACATCATCCTGTCCATTAGCACTACTCCAGGTCGGAAACAGAATGCTTGAGACGCCATTTTCATTTCTGGCATTTTTAATCCGCACTTTAAAGGTATTGTTGAGCACCGCGTTATCGTATTCGATGGTCGGGCTAATAACAGGCATCGTATATTCAGAATTACTAAAAGCAATGTTATCCCCCCTTATTCCCTGGAGATAGGCGTGAACAATAAAGAAACCTGTTTCAAAGCCGTGGTTCTCAATATCAACGTAGGCATAAAACTCACCATCGGGTCCCAGTTCGCCCTGATACCATTTCAGTTCATCCTGACCATTACGATTTGACCATACCGCAAAGGCAACACTTTTAAGGCCACTTTTGCCTTTACAATTTTCAGTGCTGATCGAAAATTTTGAGCTAACCTTGTCCTGCGCGACTTTTATTTTTAAAGGTTCCGCCAAAAATGGATTGGCGATCACCTGCTCAGCAGATCCACTGTATTTTTGTTGACCGTCCTTATTGGTCACATAGGCATGAGTAATAAAGGTGTCATAACTCCGTTTATAATTAATGATCGAAATCGTCGCTTCCCAGGTATCATTACCCATATAGGCCGCCTTTTCCCAGCGGATATCATCGTGACCGTTTACCTGACTCCAAGTAGGGAAACTCACCCCGGTAACGCCCTGAGGATTGCTCACTCCATTTATTTGAATCGTGTAGGCATTGTTTATAACTGCTCCAACTGTGATAGAAGATTTGGGCGTTTCCAGACGATGTTTATTCACATCGGTCTTAATCACCTCTCCGCTTAATCCATAGATATAAGTATGAACATGATAGTCGCCGGTTTCAAATCCGTGGTCTTTAATATCTACGGTGATGCTATATTCACCTTGACTATTTTTTGATCCCTGATACCAACGGATATCGTCCTGACCATTTCGCTCTGACCATACTGGAAACATAACCTTACCGATTCCGGTTTTCCCGGCATAACCAAGGGTACTGATGGTAAACAGGGTCGTGTTATCGGAAACCGGCGAGATGGTTACGATTACATCGCTAAAGTCCAGCGCCGTTGTAACGATCTCTTCGGGCTCTACAATTGGTTTTTTTTCATCAATTACTGCTTCGTCCTGATCTTTTATCTCTGTATCCGGTCGATTCGCTGGCACTTCTTCGGTTACTTCTACATCTTCTTTTAACAGCGCTTGTTCTGGATCAGCCATTTCTGGCGTTTCTATTGGTACCATTGTCACTGGATTAACCGGCTCCGATGATTCCTGTGCAAAAATTTGGCCTGGTAGAAAAAGCACAACGATCAGTCCGATAACAACCAACGATCTTATCCCGATTTTTCTCTTCACTTCCGCATCCTCATTTCTTTCTGATAATTTTAAAAAACAGAGCCAAACTGTTTTGGCTCTGTTTCAAAATAAAACTTTTTCAAATTAAACGTACTTAACCAATACGCATTCAAATTAAAACTTTTTCATAATCGTCTTAACCTTACCTGCGTAGGTTAGGTCAGCTGCCCAAGTTCCCGCTAGCTCTTCAACTGAAATAGCTTTTAAACGCAGGGAATTGTTCCATCTTGGATCAACATTGGCTTGCTTTAACGGCGCACTGCTGGCATAACATTTTAAATGCTGGACATGACCGCGGATTCCAGTTTGAAGTCCGGTACTGTTGCTGCCGTAAGCCGCTGCAAAATCAAATCCCGGTACGCCGCCGCCGGTGGCTCCAAGCCCGGCAAAGTTAAATTGGGTCACTTTAACATCACCACCAAAGCGTAGATTACCGGTTTCCAGCATCGCCTGAGCAAAGGCGACCTCGGCGCGAACCCCTTCAATATTGCATTCCTGAATGTAAAGCTCCACAAATTTTTCCAGATTAACACCCAGATCATTGTAATGTTGGGGATAAACGCTTCCGGTGCTCTTATAATAGGCCACCAGCTGAGCCGCCGTCACGGTGGTTGCCCCCATAATCGGGGTTTCCACGTAGCGGACACTCACAGCGGTGTTGCCCAAAAATACCATTCGTCCATCAGCTTCAACTCCATAGGCATGAATCGAGTAGGTGCCACTATTGCCCTTGTGGTTTTTGGCATCAATGATCGCCTGGTAGCTGCTATCGCTTTGTTTGGTAGCAGTATACCACTTAATGTCATCTTGACCATTTACATCACTCCAGCTTGGGATCTGAATACTATTGATTCCATTGGGGGCGATTATTCCGCTAACCTTCACCGTAATAATATTTTCCATTACCGTTGCCGCAACTGTTGATGCCGACATTGGCGATGTCGCCACACTGGCCGAGGTATTACCTAAGAAGGTCATTTTATCATTATTGTCGGTTCCATAAACATGGATACTATAGGCTCCACCTGAATAGTTATGATCCTTGATATCGACAGTCACATTGTAGCTGCCATCACTTTGTCTGGTGGCGGTGTACCATTTGATATCATCCTGTCCGCCGACATCGCTCCAGATCGGGAATGAAATTGACTTGATCCCATTAGGAGCAACGATCCCTTTAATCGTTGCTGTAATTTTATTGCCGGACACACTTGCTGTCACGCTAGTCGCTGTCATCGGCTCAACAATTACATTAACGGTAGTTGCCCCGACAAAGGTCATTTTTCCATTGCTATTTTTGCCGTAAGCATGGATGTTATAGGCTCCGCCATCAAAGTTATGATCCTTGATGTCAA
>JAHIQT010000056.1 GCA_018903255.1 Bacillota bacterium
AAAGCTATTTTTTGTGGTTCAGAAAAAATTAGAGGATGGAAAAGTAAATGCGGCTAAAAGTTCTTGTTGATAACAACACCATAATTGATGAATATTATTGGGGTGAGCCTGGGGTCTGCTATTATATTGAGGACGGGGAAGAAGCCTTGCTTTTTGACGTCGGCTACTCGGATCTGGTTATCAAAAATGCTGCCGCCATGAACATTGATCTCAGTCAGCTCAACACCATCGTCCTTTCTCATGGTCACGATGACCATACCCGGGGATTAAAAAGTTTATTGGAAATCAAAAAATCGGAAGCTATTGAGATTATTGCCCACCCCCACGCCTTGAATTACAAAGAATGTGATGGTCTAAAAATATCGGCGCCCTTTACCCGAACGGAACTGGCCGAAAAGTGTCAGCTGAAGCTCACCCAGACCCCGGTAAAGATTACCGAAAACATTAGCTTCCTGGGCGAAATCCCCCGGGTGATGGCTTTTGAAAAACCGGACCCGATTGGCAAACAACAAGTAGGTGATGACCTGGCCGATGATTATCTATTGGATGATTCCGCCTTGGTCTATCAGGGCGAGGCGGGGATTTTCATTATCACCGGCTGTTCCCACAGCGGCATTTGTAACATCATTGAGTACGCTAAAACCGTCACTGGAGACCAGCGGGTTTGCGGAGTCATTGGCGGCTTTCATCTATTTGAGGTCAACGACCGGGTGGTACGGACGATAGAGTATTTTAAGAACAATCAAATCGAGCAGATCTACCCCTGCCACTGCACCGCCTTTGCTGTCAAAGCTGCTATTCACACACACATTCCCATTACCGAAGTAGGGGTTGGCCTGGAACTAGAACTGGTGATAAAGGAATAGCACAAAAATCAAGTGTGTTGGAGTAATAATCGTGAAAAAACCGGATAAACAATTTTCAAGACAAATTATTGCGGCTGTCGAAGACCTGATCTTTGGAGCAAAATCGCTGGTACAAAACAAATATCGGGAAACTGTGAATACCGACTATGCCTTGTTTATGGAAGCGGAAATTGTGACGGCCTTGTTGGCCATACCGATTGAACGCATCAGCGAGGCCGGCTTAGGAATCCGCACGACGGTCATTCGGGAAGCAGGTATTGATAACATTGCTGAGCTTTTGAAACTTAGCAAAAAAGAGCTGGAAAAAATCCAGGGTATTGGCGAGCATAGTGCTTTTCAGGCGATGGCGGTAGCCCAGAACTTTGAAGATTCGCTCCGAAAAACCCTTTTTCCCAGGTTAAACCCTGAGGCACCAACAGCGTTTACCGATCGACTGGTCAAAAATCTATACTGTATTCTTCAGAGTCAAGTCGATTATGAAATCTGCAAAACCATCCTGGAAGAATTTGAAAACCATCTTTATCAGGAATTAGAGCTTGCTCGGCGCACACAGCAGTCGTTTCGTTGGCTTTTTAGCGGCAAAGAAACGAAGGAAGCGGCCTATAATTCGCTAAACAATTTAACCCGCTTTCTTGATAGTGATGCCGGCCGAGACCTGGAACGGTCGGTAAAACACTACCGCTTGATTCAGGCAACACCACTGTCAGAAATTTGGCTGGATTTTACCAGCAACGCCGCCGCTTACTATGTGCTACTGGAATCGATTACTGGGGTCAAAGCAGACCGTCAAAAACGTCAGGGTGACCTACCCCAGGAACTGGTGGAGACGGTGGAAGCCCTGACATTAAATACAACGCTGATGAAATCTTCGCTGCGGGGTTATCAGGAATTCGGCGCAAAGTACGCCATTGTCCAGGAAAAAACGCTGCTTGGTGATGAAATGGGTTTGGGAAAAACTGTCGAAGCGATTGCAGCGATGGCGCACCTTCAAGCAGTCGGACAAACCCACTTCATGGTGGTTTGTCCCGCCAGTGTGCTGATCAATTGGCATCGCGAAATAACCCACCATAGCGTGCTTGTGCCTTATACTCTCCATGGCTCGGAACGGGAAAGTAGTTTAATAAAATGGTCAGAAAATGGTGGAGTGGCGGTAACTACCTACGCAACCCTGAGGGTTATTGCTATCCCTGAGCAGCTCACCTTAGATCTGCTGGTAGCTGATGAAGCGCATTATGCAAAAAATCCCGATGCTAAAAGATCGCAAGCCTTGTACCAGCTGGTAAAGCGAGCTAAGCAGGTACTTTTCATGACCGGAACGCCCCTTGAGAACAATCTTCAGGAAATGAGTAGTTTAATCATGCGACTGAATCCGGAGATTGCAGAGAAAATTAACAAGAAGGAAGTATTGACTAACGAGTATCAGTTTCGGCTTTTGATTGCGCCAGTGTATTTGCGACGAAACCGAGATGATGTACTAAACGAACTGCCAGAGCTGATCCAAAAAGAACAATGGCTCGATTTTGGAACTCAGGAAGAAAAAGATTATCGTCAGGCAGTCTTAGATGGTCAGTTTATGCTGATGCGCCGGCTAGCATGGACAGGCGCAGGAGTAAAAGATTGTCCCAAGCTCAAGCGGCTGATCGAAATCTGCGTCGATGCAAAGGAGAATGGACGCAAAATTTTAATCTTTTCTTTTTTTCGGGATGTCATTGATACCCTCAGTCAGGCATTGGTTGGGACTTCACTGGAACCGATAACGGGCAGCGTTACCCCGGCCAGGCGCCAGGCCATTATCGATGATTTTAACATCGCCCCTCCCGGCACCACCTTGATCTGCCAGATTCAGGCTGGCGGAGTAGGTCTGAATATTCAAGCAGCCAGCGTCGTAATTATTTGTGAACCTCAGATCAAACCAGCACTCGAGACTCAGGCAATCTCCCGAGCTTATCGGATGGGACAGACCCACACCGTTTTTGTATATCGGCTGCTCACGGATAACAGCGTCGATGAACAGATGATGATCATGCTCCAAAATAAGCAGCAGCTTTTTGATTCCTATGCCCGGGATTCGGTAATTGCCGAATCGAGCTATCAGGCCGTAGATGTTTCAGAAAAATCAATAATTGATGAAATTTTGATGGCAGAAAGAAAGCGCCTGAATTTAAAGTTTGAAAAAACGGCACTTCAGAATAAATTGTTGAATTGAACAAGTCTGAAAGAAAACAGACAGTATTGATAAGATTGAAGATATGAGGAGAAAAAAGTTCGATTGTTGTTGTGCAAGTTGCTCTGATCAGTACTGCTTGTTTGCCACAAAAGAAGGACATCCTGGTGGGTAAATGGCAGCGAGTGGACTCGGGGAGTATGATCATTTACCAATAGGGCGTTCCTAACTTAAAAATTTCGATCGTGTAAACGGTGGTTCGAGATTGAAAACAGTATCGTCATCAGACATTTGTGGTCGTTCAGGTCTGCAGTGATACAGCTTTCGAATCAGGTCATTATAAACCCATTCCAGATTATCCAGTTCTTCTAGTAGAGTAAGGGTGTCGGCGATGATCTCAGCGGCCTCAGTGTATTCGGAATTTTTTGAAAGTCGTTCATATTCTTTTTTGCTGATGACATCAAGCACCTTGCTTGCTCGCGATTCGGCCTTATCGGCGGCAAAAAGTTTAATTCCCTTGTCAAAGCTCTCCTGAGGCAGACCATCCAGGTCCTTGCAGAGCTTCCTGATTTTTTCAAGTATTTTTTCTGAGATCATATGGCTCCTCTTTTCGTGTTTTTTTTAATGATAACCATCTTTCGAATAAACGTCAAGGATAAAACATTGTCATTTGGGTTTGGGTTGTGCTTTTAAATATAATTAAAGTAATTCTAAAGAGATGCTTTGTCAAGTAAGGTCCAGGATTAATAGCTGAGCCTTCGTAAAGCATCTCTTTTGGTGTTTTTAATATAGCGTCATCATTTTTCAGAACGAACAAATTTTCACATCTTAAATAGGCGGTTCGCTAAATGGCAAAAAATAAAGTCAAACATGTAAATATATACATGATATGATTGACATAATTGAATGATCATGTTAAGATTTTATCAAATCGACCACTTGATTATGACGAAACAAATAAAAAGTATTAAGGAGAATTGACGATGCAACGAAAATATCCAAATCTATGTAAGCCGATTAAAATTGGTAATGTAACCTTCAGAAACAGAATGTTTGGGGCACCTATGGGAGGCACCGATATTACTGCTGACTGTACCATCGGCCCTAAATCAAAAGCTTTTTATGAACTGAGAGCCAAAGGTGGTGCCGCCGCAGTCACTGTTAGTGAATGTGTGGTTCATCCTGAAACTGAAGGCTCCCATATGTATCATCTCGATCTGCAAACGGTTGATTCACTGTCAAGCTTTACTTACACGGCTGATGCAATCCGCCGACATGGAGCCATTCCCTCTGTCGAACTGTCGCATTCCGGACAGTATGCCGGTACCTATCTGACCGACAAGGATAAAAAAGGTGGTATGGCTCAGTGGGGACCCAGCGTCGGAACCCGTCCGGACGGTAGACCGGTTAAAGAATTGACTCAGGAACTGATTGATGATATTGTCGCTGCTTATGGACGGGTTGCCGGGTTGGCGAAACGGGCAGGATTTGAGATGATCATGGTGCATGGCGGTCACGGCTGGCTACTGAACCAATTCCTTTCGCCCTTTTTCAACCATCGAACCGACAAATACGGCGGTCCGCTGGAAAACCGGGCGCGTCTGGCCTTAGAAGTCCTCGATAGCGTTCGAGCCGCAGTTGGTCCTGGTTTCCCGATCGAATTCCGGATGAGTGGTTCTGAGTTTTTCGAAGGCGGCTATACCCTTGAAGAGGGCGTTGAAATTGCCAAATTGGTCGAATCCAAGGTGGATTTATTGCATATTACTGCCGGCACCTATCAAAGTGGATTTGGATTAACGCACCCATCGATGTTTGAACCGCATGGCCGTAATGTTTATCTGGCTGCAGAAATTAAAAAACATGTCTCGGTTCCGGTAGCGACCCTGGGCGGTCTGAATGATCCTGCAATGATGGAAGAGATTATTGCTTCTGGGCAAGCGGATATTGTTGAAATGGCTCGGGCGCTGTTAGCCGATCCCTTCCTGCCACGAAAAGTGATGAGCAATCAGGACGCCGATATTGTTAAATGCCTGCGCTGTTTTACCTGTATGGCCGAACGGGCAGTCACATCGACACGACGCTGTACGGTTAATCCATTAATCGGACGCGAAATGGATGGGACTGAAATTATTCCCACCGCCAACCCGGGAAAAGTATTAGTAGCTGGTGGCGGACCAGCCGGCCTGGAAGCCGCGCTAACGGCAGCTAAACGGGGGCACCAGGTTATTCTTTGCGAAAAAGGTGATACCTTAGGAGGAATCCTCAAAGGCGAACAGGCAATACCATTTAAATATGAAATGTATGAACTTGGTGTTACCCTGGAAAAATTGGCCAGAGATGCCGGTGTTGAGATTCGCTTAAACACACCAGTAACAAAAGAATATGTTGATCAGGAAAATGTTGATGCCTTAATTGTGGCAGTCGGCTCGGAACCGATCATTCCAGCAATTCCTGGTCTGGACGGCGACAATGTGATTGTTGTCAATGACTACTACAAGAAAAAAGATCAGGTTGGGGATACCGTGGTTGTTTTAGGTGGCGGTTTGGCTGGTTGTGAAGCGGCCATCCATTTTGCCCGTGAAGGTAAGACTGTTAACCTGATTGAAATGAGACCAGAATTGGCACCAGATGCTAATCTTCGCCATCGCCCGCTGATGATGAATGAAATTGCAAAATGTGGCATTGCTGTTCACACTGAATTAAAAGGATTACAAGTTACCGACCAGGGGGTTGTCAGTGAAGATGTCAATGGCAAGGCAATCTTGGTACCAGGAACGACAGTCATCTGTGCCCTGGGACAAAAACCCCTACGCAATATTGCCGAAACCTTGGTTGATTGCGCCCCCTATGTCATCGAAATTGGGGATTGTGTAAAAGCATCCACCATTACCACCGCTATTTACCAGGGCTACCACGCAGCTCTGGACATCTAATCCGGACTAGCATCGAACAAAAAATCAAACAACTTTAAAGCTGTACAAAATAAATAAACGTGATAGTTGAAACCTGTTCATATTAGCAAAAAACCGCCCACCGGCGGTTTTTTGCATTAGTTCTGATAACTGGGCAGTTGCCATCCAATAAATATGGAATAATCCATCGACATTTTTCTGTGATTATGGTATCTTAATCATATGTGATGATGCAAACGAGTAAAACAGAAAGGCACGATACCAAAGATTTTAAAGAATAACTGCCAATCTCAACAATTCATCAAAATAGAGTTTGAAATGGAGAAGAAAATGAAGCGAATATCAAAGTTTTTATCGCTGCTGATGGTTGCGGCGATGTTGTCGCTGCTGATTCCGGTCTCAGCTTTAGCTGCTGAAGAAGCGGTAAGTGGACAAGAATCAACCAACGAGTTTGGCCTGGTTATAGTAACAACTGAAGCGGCCGATACGGAGACCGTGTTACCAGAAGAAACAGCAAACAGTTCCGAAATTGCCTCGCTGCCGGTTGATGCAGAAGTATCAGTGCCGACAGATAATAGTCCTGAAACCAATGTTGTTTCAGAGCAACCGGTTATATCAACCATTGAACCGGAAACGATCGAAACCCAGGCAGCTACATATTTGTGTTTAACCCAGAATGGTGTGATCATTGATGTCCTGGCCACCAATACCGGATCGGACTATGCATATGATGCAGCTGCTAACGAATTGACATTAAATAATTTTATTGGCGAGAAGTTGGATGTCAAATCGGCAGCAGTTCCCTTTAAACTCGTCCTGCTAGGAACCAATATTATAAAAACGGATAATGGTTTTGCCGTTAAGGTTGATGGTGATATGAATGCCAGCGGGACGGGCATGCTGATTGCAGAAGGACAGGCGACCCCTGATATAATGGGGGGTGGCATCAACGTCGTTGGAAATCTGGTTATTGACAGTGGGAACTATGATATTGCAGCGGTCGGATATGAAAGCTCCAGCTCAGCGGTTGGAATCCTGACCGGTGATAATGCTGAAGTTATGACAATGGGGAATCTCACTATCAACGGTGGAAACATTGATGTAACCGCATATAATAGCGATTATGCCGGAGCCTTTGGTTTGTTTGCTTTTGGCGATTTAATTGTCAATGGCGGAAATATTGATGTTTTCACCGATAGTCCAAGCAGTTACAGTCGCGGTATCGGAGCCTATGATAAACTGGTATTTAACGGCGGATATACAGTTGTCGAGTCGATTGCAGACCATGGGGATGCTGGCGCTTTATTCTCTTATAATAAGATTATCATTAATAATGGTATTCTTAATCTCTGTACATCCGGAGCCATCGCTAAGGCTCTTGTGGCCGAAGGCAGCATTGATATCAGCCCGATTTATGGGGATGTCGATCGTGATGCGGCCTGTTTGTATTTGGAACCCCTTTCGGCTCAAACATTCAAAAAACAGCATGCCAGTTCAGCCAATCCCAAAACTGGAGTGGATGCTACCGCATCGGACGCTGCTGTAGCGGGAGCAGCTCTGATCATGATGATCGGACTTGCTTATACTCTGGGTAAACGAGAGATGCAGGTCTAACATTTTACGAGTAGATGACTGAATTTATAATTATCGATATTTTACAGCGGCCGTTCTGGCCGCTTTTCTTTTATGGATCTGCAAAAAATAACGTTGGAGAGTAAATAGAAGCCATTACTGACACAAATAAAGCCTTACAGCCCGCACAAAACGAGTTGATCATTGATACGCTTTTTTAATGGTAGCGTTAAATTTAGTTCACAACCATCCTGATTCTGTGATATTATGCACTTGTAATGTTTTAGAACAAATGTTATATCAGCAATAAATACAGTCAGAAAGAAGAAAAATATGTTAAATCAGGAATACATTGAAGCGCAAGCGGTTATGAACCAGGCCAAAAAAGATCTGGAAACCATTTTTGACCAGGTTAAACCGCAAACACCAGAAGATCAGGAAGCGCACAACAGCTTATTGAAACTGATCGATCAATTAAAAAGTATGGATGCTTATTACAATCATCTAAAAACAGCTAAAATCGAAGCATTGTCTCCAAATGAGAAATTATTTATCAATCTTATCAAAAGGAACAAAGAAAACCTGAAGTAATCTCTTCAGCAGAGATTACGTCAGGTTTCAGTTTGGAACAACCATAGGAATAACAAGCTAATTGCATTAGTCGCACATCTGGAGATAACAATACATTGGGGTAAAATTGTTTGCTTGGTC
This sequence comes from Bacillota bacterium, assembly GCA_018903255.1. Taxonomy (GTDB): domain Bacteria; phylum Bacillota; class Clostridia; order Eubacteriales; family Eubacteriaceae; genus Acetobacterium. The sequence continues at coordinate 8,226 of JAHIQT010000056.1, forward strand.
AAGCAATTATAAAAGTAGATCTGCAAAAAGATAATCATTGATGCGGTCAATCAGTTCCCGTGGTCTGATCATTTGATCAACGATTTTCCGGGTCTGCGTGACGTCGTCGGTGATAATGTTATCAACACCGATTTTGACCATTTTTTCGGTCAATTCTTGGGATTCGACTGTCCAGGCTAGAATTTCCTTGTCATCCCGATGAATGGCTGCAACTAATTCGGGGGTGACAAAGGTTGATTCAATGCTGTAAATATCAACAGGCAGTTTTTGAATATCACCAATGGCCAAAGCGGTAATGTAAGCCCGTTTAAGATCAGGATCGACGGTAGCAACCTTTTCGAGTGTGGGGTAATCCAGAGAGGCAAGAACACATTGATCGGCAAAATCGTTCTGATTGATAACAGCTATCGTAGATTCGACCAGACTGGCTTCATGACCGGTCGGCTTAAGTTCGATATTTAGATGAATCTTTCCTTTGCAAAGCTTTATCGCTTCGTCAAGAGTGGGGATGCGTTCATTTTTAAATTGCGGATCAAACCAACTGCCGATATCCAGATCCTTGATGTCCGCAAAATTTGATGACCAGATATTCAGATCCTTTCCAGAGATGCGCTTAAGGTTATTGTCATGTGAGACAACAACGACGCCGTCCTTGGTTTGAGCCACATCGATTTCAGCATAATCAGCTTCCTGGTCGATAGCCTTTTGCAAAGCGGCCAGCG
>JAHIQT010000057.1 GCA_018903255.1 Bacillota bacterium
AACCTGTTGATCTGCATGACGTGAGTCAACACCCAGTTTTACATGCAATTCAATGGTTTCATCAAACTTTGCGGTAGCAAGTTTTTTAACCTGTGCAATGGCTGCATCCAGTTCAAATAACTCTTGCTTGTCAAAGCTTTTTACCAAGTCTTGATATTTTTTTCCTTTTTTCATCTTTGCCTCCTTGTGGTAATAGCGGTTTCCCTCCCACTTAAGGTGTTTCTACCTTCTAAAATTATTCTTCGATTGTGATACCCATGCTACGGGCGGTTCCAGCGATCATTCTCATCGCTGATTCTACAGATGCTGCATTTAAGTCAGGCATTTTTAATGTTGCGATTTCTCTTAATTGTTCAGTTGTAACCTTGGCTACCTTGGTTTTGTTAGGTACCCCAGATCCAGACTCAATGCCAGCAATTTTCTTTAACAGAACGGCTGCTGGTGGTGTTTTTGTTATAAATGAGTAAGATCGATCCTGATAAACAGTGATTACAACAGGAATAATCATTCCTGCTTCATTTGCAGTTTTTGCGTTGAATTCTTTACAGAATCCCATAATATTAACCCCATGTTGACCTAATGCAGGTCCAACTGGTGGTGCTGGTGTTGCTTTACCGGCAGGAATTTGTAATTTAATCATACCAATTACTTTTTTTGCCATGTTAACACCTCCTTCATTTTATTATAGTATTTTTTCTCCTAATGGAGTAGCATGAAGAATAGTTTTTTCCTTAAGTGTTTATTTTTTCTATTTGCTCAAATCCCAGTTCAGCGAGGGTATCTCGACCAAACATGGAAACATTGACCTTAACCTTTGATTTCTCAGCATGTACTTCTTCAATTATCCCCGTGAAACCTTCTAGCGGTCCTTCAATGACCTTTACTTCTTCGCCAACGTGCATACTGATTTCAACACGCTGCTGACGAATGCCCATGCTCTTAAGCTCAGCCTTGGATAATGGGACAGGTTTTGAAGCAGGACCAACAAACCCGGTAACACCGCGGGTGTTTCGAACAACATACCATGAATCATCTGTCATGAACATTTTGATCATAACATAACCTGGAAATAGTTTCTTTTCCTTAACGACTTTTTTGCCGTTTTTGCTTTCCACTACTTCTTGTACGGGAACCTGAACCTCAAGGATCACGTCCTCCATATTTCTGTTTTCGACGGTGGCCTCAATGCTTGCCTTGACCTTATTCTCATAACCGGAATAGGTATGCGCAACAAACCATTGAGCCTCTTCGTGTTGATTAGTTTCCATGGTTCTCCCTTACCTAAATGTTCATAAATAACGCGGCAAGTGCACCTAATCCTGAATCAACAACCCAAACGAGAAAGGTGAATATCCCAACAATGCCAGCGACAACGCCGGATTTTTTAATCAATTCATCTTTAGTTAACCAAGTCACTTTTCGCAGCTCATGATGGACGCCTTTTAAAAAGCCCACGATCTTTTGAAAAATGTTTGGTTCCTTATTTTTTTCGTTTGACTTCTTTGGTGTTTTTTTCTCATTTTTTGCCGTTGATTGAGGCGCTTTTTTTTCCTCTTTTACCAGGTTTGCTGCCTTATCTTCGGTTTTTTGTGCCTGTTGCTGGGTGTTTTCTTTTACTTGTTTACTACTGGCATTTTTTGTTCGCTTATTTGTTGCCATGATATTCCTCTTTATCCATTATTTCGTTTCTTTATGTGGTGTATGCTTCTTGCAAAACTTGCAATATTTATCCACTTCTAAACGATCAGGGTTATTCTTCTTGTTCTTCATGGTATCGTAATTTCTTTGCTTGCATTCTGTACATGCTAAAGTAACTTTTACTCTCATTCCAGCACCTCCTACATCCTTATATCAACACCCGCAGGAACACGCAGGCACACGTTCCCTATTTTCATAGTCACTAACATAGAATACCACGAGAACCTTGTTTTTGTCAATGAAAACATTGATCATTATCGATGATTTTCTTTGCTAATGGCTAAAAGATTATTGTTGCTTTTGTCCAAATAAAAAAAGGCATATAGCCTTTTGCACAACAGTAAAATTATATCAGCAACGACTAAAATAATCAAGCGGATTTATAATTTTTCTATTTTTAATCCCCAAAAATCACAGCCGATGCTTTCTCCGTCAATATCAACAGTATCCGGCATATGCCCCCATAATCTGAAACCATGCTTTTTGACCAGCTTGCGACTACTGATATTGGTGTCAAAAACAACCGCAATCAGGCTTCGAAAGCCGATTTCCCTGGCCGACTCAATCGCCCGGTGCATCAGCAGCGAACCAATCCCCTGGCGGTGAAAGCGGCTGTCGATGTAGTAAGAGATTTCCGACGTAAACCGAAAGCCTTCCCGTCCCGCCCGAAACTCAGTGAGGGTAATCCATCCCACTACATAGCTATCTAACTCGGCTACAAACATTGGATGCCGTGGCGCCGAATGATGAATAAACCAGTCTTTGCGCATCGCTAAGGTTGCGGGGGAAAGCTGGGCTGTAAATTTTCGGGCTGCAATCGCCTCATTTAAAATTTCCAATATCCGGGGGCGGTCTTTTTCTTCTGCGAGTCTAATCTTCAACTTAGTCAATACTCTCCTGTTAGTTAATTATTTTTGTTGTGCTTAACTCAGAGCGATTAAATCATGACCAGCCAAAACAATCACCAAAACGACAGCGCTATTTACGATCAATTTTCCCATACCAGGCAATGACTACCGTAACGACGAAAATAATCGCAACCACACCGGCTGTTGTTATAATCGGTGAAAGAATGACACTGATCCAAGCAATAATGACTGGAGAAACCAAGGCAAATAATAATAGCAATCCAAAAATAATGAGATACTTTTTATAATTTTCCATCTGCGCTCCTTCATTAAATATCTCTGTTGCCGCGATACAACCAAAAGAAGTATAAACCTTGTTGTTATACTTTGCAATAGTTTTTTTGCTTCTATTTAAATCTTAACAGTTGTGGCCGTGCACAGATGGTGCTTTAAAATTGTGCAACAAAAAAACGGCATTTGCCGTCATATTTGTTTGGTGCACCCGAGAGGATTCGAACCTCCGGCACGCAGTTTAGGAAACTACTGCTCTATCCACCTGAGCTACGGGCGCAGAAACACTGATTATTATATCAGAGATTCTATATTTTTAAAATAGTTTTTTCGTATCCAGCTCAATAAGATTAATTAAACCAAGCAAAAAGGATATCTCCGCAGATATCCCTTTTAATTATTGTTTGCCTCAGTCCGATAGCTTAATTCGAACCAAAATACTCTTCCATGGTTTTACCGCTGTTGTAAATCTCTGTTGCCACATCAACACCCAGATATCTCAAGTGCCAGGGTTCGTAGGCATAACCGGTAATATTGGTTTTACCCTCGGGATATCGGACAATAAACCCGTATTTGTGAGCGTTCTCTTTAATAAAGAGTCCTTCAGGCGTTGATCCAAAACTCTCCAGCAGATCAAAGCCCTCAGCAGCGCTGGTCACATCCATCGCCAGACCCAACTGATGTTCGCTCATCCCTGGTCGGGCACTGACTAATTCTGCCCCATCAACCCCATAGGTTTCAACATTCCAGGCGTAAAGTTCAGCTTGCGTCGCATAGGAACGATAGCCTGAACAACAATACAATTCAAAACCGGCATTCTCAGCTGCCGCAAATAATTTTGTCAAGCCCTCAGCAGCGATGCTGCGCAACTGGGTGTTACGGGTGGATGGCAGGTCCACCGTAACCAGATCATCAGGTACATAAGTGGATGATATGCTATGGTTTTTATTTACCAATATTGTGATACTGTCGGTTGCTGTGCTATTAATTGCAGGTGTCGTATCGACCTCGTTTGAAGTTTTTATTTCCTCATTGATTATCGTCTGAGCTGGTTTCCCCATAACGGCGGACTGCGTATTTGCGATAGTTTTTACTTCTTTTGCTGCAGTCACTTTCAATGATGCGGTTGTCTGAGTGTTCTTGTTATTCTCAGCCTCTGCCAATTTTTCATTGCTGTGCCAAATACCAATGGTTAAAACCACAATCACCAGAATGACCAGTGCCGCTAATCCTGTCGATGCAATCAGAAAACGTTTCTTATTTTTTACTCGCATATTTAAACCTTCTTAATTTTTTTCTTAATTTATTATACACCAACTTTCATAAGACTAGGTTAATTTTTGAAAAAAAATCCCGGGAAAATATGCTATTTTCCCGGGATCATCCGTACTTCAATACTTAGCCTGCTAAATATTTTCCCTTGCACAAAAAAAACAGAACAAAAAGTCCTGCTTTCAAGCATGGGTTTTAATTGATCTTGAAGTTAAGTTTTAAAGCCTTGTTAGAAGCGTATCTTGGCTTCCATAATTTTCTTTTGCGCTTCTCGCATTGTCTCAATTGCCAGAAATATCTCCCGGGAGACATCATCTTTTGACGTACCCTTTAATTTTTCGGCCCACTCCCGATAACCTTCAATATGGTCGCCGGTGTGGTTGATCCAATGGGCAAGAAAAACCTTGAAAATATCTGCATCTTTATCGATTTTTAATTTAGTCTCCATCTATACTTCTCCTAAATTAAGCTCTTTTTTAATTAAAGACACTGCTTCCCGAATCTGGAGTAATAAGGGTTTTTCTTCAAGTGAAACAACATGGTGGTTTTCCGGCAGAATCGGAATATAGATTTTTAATCCATCACTGCTTCCAATGGCTTCAACCATTTTCGGCGTGACTTCTCCCATCATCGAGTTTGGAATGGTCATCGCAATTGAGCCGATAATGAAATCTGCTTTCTTTACCGTAACCGCAATGGCATTTTCACCGGTAGCACCCTTATTGGCACCCTTTTTTAACATGGCCGCGGTGGCCAGAGCATTGGTTCCCAATCCATATATTTCAATATACGGCGGTATCTCGTCTTTCAAAATACCAACTATTCGAGAGCCAATGCCTCCTCCCATACCATCTAGCACTACAATGTTCATTGGCTAAACCGTTGTTCCTTCAATAATAATTTTGTGGTTAAGAAGTTTCACTTCTTTGAGTTTTCCTTGAACAATTTTAGTACCACCCAATAAGTCAGACAGGGTTAAGCTGCCATCCTCGTTAGGAACGATATCGACGACATAGTCCATTATCTTTGTTTCTCCTTCAGGAGTAATCATATAAGCTGAAGATTCACACATGTTCTTGGTCTCCTTTCTTTTAATTGATGCTATTTTAACACAGTTCACCCCTCAACACAAGCCAAGGGGCGACTCTGCTTTATGATAACATTTTTGTCTTAATTACAACCATTAATTACATAATCGGATCCATCTTAAGCGCTGGATGACCCTTAGATTCGAGGAATTCCAGAACCGCTTCTGATTCGCTGGCAATGGTCTCGTCACAGATCATATCAACAAAATTTTCAATCCCGGTTAACTCAAGCACTGCTTTATTTAAACGTTCAGCCACATCAATTTTTAATTCTTTTGGCATCCAGACAATCCGGGTTAAACCGCCTTCAGCAGACATAAATTTCTTTGATCCGATGAAATGACGACCGTGACCCATAAATCCGGGGGTTTGCACACCGCCACCAGTCATCGAAGCCAGTTCCCCAAAGGTCATCCCGACAGGAGAAATTTCGCCAAACTCGCGGTTGACGATAACAACCCCATTCGCTTCGGGCATGATCCCACAGATACATTCAAAGCAACC
>JAHIQT010000058.1 GCA_018903255.1 Bacillota bacterium
AGCATTTACCGGGAATAACTGGTGATTCCAGTTCTAAAAACTCAATAATGCTGGTATTTATGAAGACAATGTGACCGTTTTTCATGGTTCCGATATACCCTGGCACCTGAATGTCAGTGATGAGGGTTAGCGGTTGATCCGCTGTACCCTCAATAAAACCATTTTCGCCAAACACTATTTTTTTAATCCGCATCATTGAACTACCCCCGTTTTCGCATCGGCCATGCTGCGGAATCTTCTGAATATAGACAAGGCATCGTCCAGGCAATCAAACACTAAATCAGAATCTATCTGTCTTTCTTCGGGGGTGTCAGGAAATCCTTTTTTCAGACCATATGCGTAATCATAGGCGACACTTAACGCTTCTTCGATTTCTTCCAGTAAATCATTGCCGTTTTTAACGGCTGCTGCACTTATCATAGTTTTAGCCCCATCTGATCATCGGCTGCCTCCAGATTTGTTCGGATCTCGATCATGATTTTCTGAATTTCTATGAAATCATTTGAGAATTGACCAACACCATCGATGATCTGGTTAAGGTGCTTAAGGTCAATATTTCTATTATTTATCGAGGTAACATCATCAGCAATGGCCGCTGTCAGATAGACTGCATTTTTAAGGTTATCCGAGATGACCTTGAGGTTTGTTCTGTATTGAGATTTAGTCATACGGCAACCTCATCAAGCTTGTTCAGATCCTCAACAAGTTCTTCGACACCCTCAAAGATCCGCCCCATATCGCAATTAAAATCAGTGTCATGCTTATTATCCATGAGGAAGTCATTTAAGAAAGTATGTAAGTCTCCCAATCGTTGTTTAACAGTTGTTGTTACCGCTGATTTATCAAGATCCGCCTTAGTAACGCCAACGTTTCCAAAAATCTTACGCAGTTCCATTATTGTATCGGGTTTTTTAACCTCGTCCGGTTCGATTTCTTCAACTTCCAGCGATTCCAGCAACCCGGCAATATTTTTCTGGGTGCTGTCCATATAATCCAACAGGATGGTGGCAAAAGTAGAATAGCGCTCAAAAGATAATAGCAATTTATATGAATGATCCTCCCGTTCCTTTGGATTGGTCCAATTTGGCATTACCCCATCCAAAAATCCTTCGCGGATTTCGTCGCAAATTGTCACGGCTTTTTCCATTTGAATCTCAATACTGGCCACTGCATCAATAATATTTTGTTTTTTCAAAGTTCATTCTCCTTAAGAATTAAATTTATTTTGTTATGCTGTTTTTTTAACTGGTTCATTTAAGATTGATAGTCCTTCATCCGCAAGACGATCTGCAAGTAAAAGGTCGTCCCGGGCATTGTCGATTGCATCGAAAAAATCTTCTCCGGTTATACTCATGAGAATCGGGACACTTAGCCCTGTTTCTGGATCTGCAAACATTATGCGATATTCTCTTATTTTGATTTACCTCCTTTCCGCCAAAATAGTGGCAATCTTTTTCAACTCCACCACTTTGAGAAGTTCGACAGTTAAGCGATCCACTTCTTTGAAGTTATCATCATTACCACCTTCAGATGCTATGAACTTGCCATCCGCTACAATTGACATATCGCAAAAATCATCTAGCACTTCTTTCATTAATTTTTTCACTCGTTCCTCTTTGGCCAATTTTTTCATTTCATTAATTGTACTCATAAATTTTTATCCTTTCATTTTTACTGGACATACTGACCTGATAGGGTGTTTTACCTGTCCAGTAGCTTAAAACGGCTTTGTACCGCCCTAAACTACTGGACAGCCTTATTTGTCCACAACGTTGTCGTGTCCACTGCCTACTGGACAAATAAACCTACTGGACAAATAAGCTTGTCCACCTACAAACATAGTATTTGTAATGGTTTGAGCCATAGTGGACATCTAAAACCCTGTGTCGGGGGTACTTGTCCACTAGTGGCAAATTCTAATAATATTATCATCTTCGGGTTTAGACCAAAAATTTTCTTTACCCTCCTTTTTAAAGACTAAGCCTAATTTACTTCTTGCCCTTTGAAGCGACTTGTCATTTATGCCAATCTCACCAGCCTGATCTTTTGCCTCTGATATTTTAATGCGTCCTGATTTTTCCTTAAGCATTTCCTGTAAAAAATCCACCGCTTCGTCAAGAATCGGACTTTCTTTTTTTCGACCACTGGCACCGCTAGCAATCTGATCGGCTGTTTTCTGGGTGGTACCCTGAAAGATAAGATCCCCAATTATGGAATAACCTTTTTCATCAAAGCCAAGTTCTTCAAGGCTAAATGAAAAACTCATTCCCTTCGGGCCATTATGTTTCGACATTGCAACATTGATTATTTTGGGATCATCAACATCCTTTCCAACCTGCAAAACGCTCCGGGCAACATTGACAAATTCTTTGCTACCACTGATCCGGTCAACAGCTTTCATCAATGCGTTTTTGTTGGGGTGCATTATGCCGATGGGTGTAAATTTATATTTCTCGGCCATCATAGTCAGGTGCATTGCCTGTTTCCTGATCTGAACCGCATCATTAGCATTTGTTCCAGTTTCGAGATAACCCTGCAATGGATCGAATACGACAACATCAGGTCTTAATTGGGCAATCATCACTTCAAGATCCGGCGATGTCAGGGATATTGGGATATAACTGTCACCATTGTCAAGGAAGTAGATGTTATCCTCATTGGCTCCCATTTTTTCCAACCTGGGTTTTAAAGTGTCGTCAACTGCGTCTTCACCTGAAAGATAAAGTATTTTCTTCGGACTGTGTTCAATCATTGGATTTTCAACCCAAAACACGCTGCCGGTTGAAAAAATCGCCGCGAACTTTAGAACCAATTGCGTTTTACAACTACCGGCCTCACCGACAACCAGAGCCAATTTGTATTTTTGAAAATATGGATAAATTAACCATTCTTTTTCTACTGCGGCAATATCTGCGCTTTTTACAATTTTTCTTCTTGCTGGTTTAGGTTTATCAACTTCCATTCCGATTTCTATCAGTTCGTCGATTTCCTCCCTGCGCAATTTCGCATCTTGATCTTCCTGTTCAGCAATTGCAGTTTTTTCCGCAAGGTTGGCGAATGCTTCAGTTATTACTTTATCTTCGGGTATCATTGCCATCACCCCTTAACTGCCTATATAACTCCAATTTTGCTCTAACAGAACTGCCTTTCAATACGTTCATCTGCCGGGATAATTCATTGATTTTTGCGACCGAAGCGGAACCCCAAGATTCCAGTTCTTCTTCGGTCGGCTCATAGGTTTTTAGGTATTCCAGAAAATCGGTTAGGTTTTTTTCATATTCGGAATACTTGCGGTCCGACCAGACTTTCAGTCCATTCAAAACTTTTTCCGATTCATATCGAACGGCAATCGAATAATCATCGTCCGAAAAATCAATATTCAGGTTGAAGTCAATCACGATTCGTTTCGCTGCGGCAATGGCTGAAATGTCATACAATTTCGCAACTAGGGCTGTCGCATCCCCCCATGCACCACACGAATAGCAGCGGTAATACTTGTCATTTTTCAGAAACTGCATACTGGGGTGGTTGTCAGGGCTGTGGTGGATGCAATTTACGAACCGCTGTCTGTTGGGTTGGAGTCCGTAATATTCAGCGACGGCGATTAATTTAGTGCTTTCTCTGATTTCATTAAAGGGGTCTTTCTTCATGCGTCCCCCTTGCCTCCTGAGCCAACCAAACGTTAAAGGACTCTATGGGAATTCTAATGGCTCGGCCAATCATAATTTTAGGAAAATCTGCCCGGTGCACCAGCTCATACGCCTTGGGCTTTGATATCGACAAGATATCTGCTATATCTGCTACATTGTAAATTCGTTTTTCCATTTCTTCACATCCGATCTATTTTAAATTTCAATGCACCTTTCCAATATTTCCGGTTCGACCGGAATCTGAAAACCACCATGGCCGTTATTACTCAGTTTTTCTTAACCAACATTCAACGCAGGTCATAATGTTGCAAGTCTGATCTGGGTTGTACTCCTCGTATCCAAGGGCACAAGGACGGGCGTTAGAAGTATCAATAATTATGTCCACCTTTATTTCGGGATGCTCTTTTATGAGTTTTTCCAGAAAAGTTATGGGATTTTTCTCCCGGATCTCCTCAACGAAGTTAAGAAGGTCTTGTTCTTGATCACCATAAACGCTGCTACTTTGGATAATGTCAGACAACAGCTCCAACATTTCCTGTCTGGACAAATCGTATTCCATGATTTAGGCCTCCTTTTCTAATAGATCCAGGGGATCAACTTTGAGTGCATTAGATATTAAACCCAATGTTTTCGGCCGGACATTACGTCCACCAATAGCGGCGTTAAGTGTTGGGCGTTTTAATCCAGACTCTTTTTCAAGGTCAGCGGCGTTCATACAAGCCCTAACCATTGCCATGGTTAATTTTTCTCTATTGATTCGCATTTTTTCACCTCCTCATTAATCGATTGAACGATATTCATTTGTTATTAGTATAATCGCTCATTAATCATAAGTCAATATCTTTTTATATTTTCGTTCAATTTTAAAAAAGTAAATGTATTATCGTTCTATTTTCTTGTTTTCTATTTACATTTGACAGCTTTTCATTTAAAATGAAATCTGGAGGTGTAAGAGATGATTTTTGATGAAAGATTAACTGAATTGAGAAAAGAAACCCCGCTTAATCAAAAAGATTTTGCAGACAAGATGGGTCTTGAACCGTCAAAATATAATAAGTGGGAAAATGGAAAAACAGTACCAGACTTTGAAACAGTTATCATGCTTGCAAATTTTTTTAATGTAACTGTTGATTATCTCGTGGGGAATAGTGATGTAAGAAAATGGGAAAATGCAGACATTAATGAGATATTGGGCTTAACAGATGGGGGCATTAAAACAATAAAAGGTCTGAAGATATCCGGCACGAAATTAACTTCAAATGATCCTGATTTTTTAAGTGAAGATGGAAGACTGTTAATTGACGTATTTAATGCCATGTTAGAAAATGATGAGTATTTCAAGCATTTTTTAACTGCCATTAAGGTTTTAAGTAACCCCGAAACCGCCACTACATATATTGATCCCAAAAAAAATGAAAGCTTTGGTGCTTATATGCATATTAACGACAATGATACGCAACGTTATATTTATAAGAATATCGCAAAAGATATTCTTGGTTACTTAATTAATAACGTTGGTGGCACCGAGGAATTTCACTGGTAAGATCCTCACTTACGAACAAAAAGCCCCTGATCATCAAAATCAAGGGCTTCACTGAAATTAAATTGAAATGAGGTTTTAATCATGGCACGAAAAAAAGAAACCCGAAACGCCCATGGTTCCGGGACCATCCGGCAACGGCCTGATGGAAGATGGGAGGCCCGGTGTACCGTTGGCACTGATCCGGGTACAGGTAAAGCAATCAGAAAATCTGTTTACGGTAGCAGTCAGCAGGATGTCCGGAAAAAGATGAACGCCATCACGGCTGCTATTGACAATGGGGAGTATAAAGAACCGTCCAAATTGACCACTGAGGATTGGTTAAAGATCTGGGTTAAAGATTATACCCTGAATCTGAAACCACTGACATTGAGGTCATATAACTCGCACATTGATAATCACATCAAGCCCACCCTGGGTAAAATCAAAATATCGGTTCTGGCTCCACATCATATCCAGAAATTTTATAATGGTTTGAATGATGATTATTCAGCAAAGACCATCAAAAATATTCATGGAGTGCTGCATAAATGTTTGGAGCAGGCCACAAGGTTGGGTTATATCAAAACAAACCCGGCTGATTTCTGCAAATTACCAAGGCTGGTTAAGGCCCAAGTGACACCGATGGATAAAACCATTGTCCCGACATTTTTAAAAGCCATAAAAGGCCATCAGTTTGAAAATATCTTCATTGTCGATATCTTCACCGGGTTACGGCAATCGGAAATTATCGGGTTAACCTGGGACTGCATCAATTTTGAAACCGGTACTATTAATGTATACCGCCAATACCAACGGCTTATTGGATCTTATGAATGGGCTACCCTAAAAAACGGCAAGACACGGCTTATTAGACCGGCAAAATTAGTGATGGATACTTTGAAGGCTGAAAAGATTAAACAGGCAGAAAACAGACTGAGGGCTGGTTCAGCGTGGGAGAATGATGACAACTTTATCTTCACCAATGAGATCGGGGAGTATGTCAAACATCCCACATTATTGAAACATTATAAAAAAGTAGTGACTGGGATCGGATACCCTGAACTGCGGTTTCATGATCTGCGTCATGCTTTCGCTGTCCTGTCATTACAGGCCGGGGATGATATCAAGACCGTCCAGGAGAACCTGGGCCATCACTCTGCCTCCTTCACAATGGACACTTACGCCCATGTAACAGACGCCATGCGGAAGGAAAGTTCCGATAAAATGGAGGCCCTAATTCAGAGCCTTTAGGGGTCAAAAAAATCTCTAAGGGGTCAATTTAGGGGTCAAACCCATTTCAGGGCATAAAAAAAACACCATCGGATGGCGTTCTTATGCGTTTTTTTATTAAATTAAAATGGCGGAGAAGGTGGGATTTGAACCCACGCACCGCGTTAACGGCCTATACCCTTAGCAGGGGCACCTCTTATAGCCACTTGAGTACTTCTCCAAAGGTAATAATGCAAAATTGTTTATTCAATTCTCTGGCATTTGAT
>JAHIQT010000059.1 GCA_018903255.1 Bacillota bacterium
ACCATTTCATCGTTTCGAGTTCGATCTCATCGTCAACCGAAGCACAGACATCAATGTAATCAACCCCGGCCTCAGTTTGAATCTTGGCCAGATTTTTGATAAACTCGCCATCTTTTTCGGCAATCGCCTTTGCGGTGGAAGGAATTGCGCCGTTAATTTTTTCTCCGATAATAATCATTTTACTCTTACCTCCTGGTAACATTGGTTTTTTAAAAATTTATTATTTATTAGCATGCTGAAAGGGTGATTTAGAACATCTCTTTGCTCATTTTGTCGATGGCGACATCGCTGGCTTCGTATACTCCGGGGAAGGAAGAAACACCCATCCCCTGGCAGGCACCAGGAATAAAATAAAGTTTTCCGCATTCGCGACAGGCGCGGGCAAATTCTTCTTCAATCTGTTCTTTTGTCCAAGTCGGATGATCGATGATCCCGCTGTGAACCCCGCCCATAAAAGTGATTTCTCCGCCGTATTCTTTGATCATTTTAGGCATATCATTGGTTGTCATAACACCCTGCCAGATATCAATACCCATTTCAATCATGTTAGGGACTAAGGTTGCTGCGTAACTGTCACTATGGTGGACAATCAGTTCGACTCCATTTTCTTTATAAAATCCGTAGATTTTCTTATAGGCTGGCAGGAAAAACTCTTCAAACATGGCAGGTGAAAGGAAGGTTGAAATCTGACTGCCCCAATCATCATGATGGAAAATAACTTCTGGCTTGAGGTAAGTCACAAGTTCTTTAGCGTAGGCCAGTTCAAACTCAGTGATATAGTAGATCAGCTCGACCATTGCTTCGGGTTCTTCATAAAAACTCATTAAAGCATTTTCCATCCCCATTAGGTAGTGGGTCAGTTCGAAAACGCCCGGAGCGATAAATGCGGTAACATACTGATTGTCGTGATCAACTGCTTTGGCATCGGCAATTGCTTTTTCCCAGGCTTCAGCAGGAAAAACAACATTCGGTGCTTTAACATAGTCGCGCCACTGCGTCACGTCTTTTAAGAGGATGTGATCGGCATCATGAACCGGAAAAGAACCAAGCTGCCCTTCTGGCCAGCGTACGGTTACCCCCCATTCGTTGACAACTTCTTCACCGATAGCGGGTTTGATGCGACATGATGGTACGCTCATGATCATTTGCATAAATTCAAATTGTTTGATAAAGCGATCCGGATTTCCTCCGGTAAGGACTTCTTTTAAATTTTCTTTTACGGTTAACATTGCTTCTAGCCTCCTGAGATTTACTATGATTGAGTAATTGATCGGTTCTTGGAAAAGTCACTAATAATCAGAGCCTTAATGCTTGTTTTGGCAATAAAAGTTGGATCGTTAGCGACCAAACCGATAATAGTATTAAATATTTTATTTACTGTTATTTTAGTAAATACAATCATCTTTACTGTGAGTATAAACGGTTGCAGGTTTTTTGTCAATGACTATTTTAGTAAATGTGCCGGATTTATATTTTTATTAAGGAAAGACAAGTAATGGTTCGTAAAGAGCAGCTAATTAAGTAAAAGAAAAAATCCGAAGAAATTAAAATCAAGTAGAAATCGGATCGGATACAAGGAGAAATAAAAAAACAGAGCCCGAGTATCCTAAGATAGGGGCTCTGTCGATCACATTTTGAAATATTCGATATCATCTGGAAACATGCTAGATAAGTAGATGCATTTAATCGGGAAGGTTTAAAGAAAAATGTTAATCGGTATGTTTTTCGATATAATCGACGATTTCGTTTTTCCCGACCCGGTTGACACCGCTGTGTTCGATATCGAAGCCGGGATCAACTTCATGGCCGAGGACACGCTCCATCACTTCAACAACTCTGGGTCGGCAGAAGGTGCCCTGACACCAGCCGAATCCGGCACGGGTCCGTCTTTTTATCCCGTCGACGGTAGTCACGGTAATGCCCCGGTTCATCGCGTCGATAATGGTCGCTTCACTCACCTGTTCGCAGCGGCAGATTATTTTCTCTGGACTGGAATCAATATCCACTAACGGCTTTATTTCTTTAAGCGGCTTTAATTCTGTCCGGGTAATAATGGGAGCCCGATAAGGATTGAAGCTGGGGTCTTCTTCAAAGGGACAGTTCAGATCTTTTAAGAAGTTTAGAACCATCTCAGTAATCGCCGGAGAAGAAGTCAGTCCTGGCGATTGGATGCCGGCACAATTAATAAAGCCGGTAACCGGTGTGGCCTCAATAATAAAGTCGTCGGTGGAGCTGACAGCCCGGACACCGGTAAAGCTGCGGACAAACTGTTTAATATTTAATTTGGCAGTGGTGTGTTTAGCCTCGTTAAAAATTTTCAGCAACCGTTCGGCGTGAGTCGATTTATCGACAGTGTCTTCATTGACAGCGTCTGGCCCAATCAGCAGGTTTCCAAAATAGGTTGGTGCCACCAGAATGCCTTTGCCCATTTTTGTCGGCATCTGGAATAAGACCGTATTGATGATGCTGGCTGAACCGCGGACGGTCAGAAGGTATTCACCGGTACGGGGGGTAATGGTAAAATAATCTAGGCCAACCATTTGCGAAACTGTGTCAGCAGAAACCCCGCCGGCATTGATGACAAAATGCGACTGGTATTGCTTGCCATTGTGATCGGTTAAATTAAAGCGGTCAGCGGTTTTCTCAATCGCGGTAATTTCGCTATTTAATAATAGTTCCACACCATTGGCAACGGCATTTTCGGCCATTGCGATGGCCATTTCGTAGGGCGAACAGATGCCTGCGCCCTTGCAGTATAGGGCATATTTGACATCCGGGTTGACGTTTGGTTCCATCGCCATGATCTGATCGTGGTCAAGGATTTCCAAATCATCGAGACCATTGGCCAGACCGTTTTCATATAATGATTTAAGTTTTTCCAGCTGATCTTCTTCAAAGGCCAGTACCAGTGATCCGACTTTTTCAAAACCAAAGTTTAGTTCTTTATCTAACTGGTCAAATTGTTTTCGGCCTTTGTAGCATAAGCCACCTTTGACTTTGGTGTGGGATTCGGCAAAGCCGCCATGGACTATCGCCGAATTGGCTTTGGTTGCTCCCATGGACACGTCATTTTCTTTGTCAAAAATGACAACGGATAATTTGTAACGACTAAGAGCTCGGGCAATCGAGGTTCCGATTATGCCAGCTCCGATAATAGCCACATCATACATAGCAGTCTCCTTTATTAGAACTAAATTTTAAACACTAAATTTTAACCACATACTTAATAGGATTAGGAAAAACTATTATATTACATACCCATTTTCCTGGGTATCTCTCAGGAATTCATAGAAAAATTCCCGCTTCATATAGTTTAGTGGCAGACATTCCTGCTGGTTATAAGCAAAATTCAGTTTGGTTAGCGCCGCTTCAAAGGAGATGTTCTCCAGCGGAATCCCACCGACGGCAATCAGTTCCTGACAGGAAGCATAAAGATTGCCATGAATATTTTTGTAGGAGATCATATAGTGATCAACCTGGGGGTTATCTTTAATAAAGGCTAGCAGAGAGGTGCCGTTTTCGCCGGTAATATTACCACTACCACAATGGTAGAGTGAGTGGAGCACAGCCCGAATTGGGCGTTTGTGCAGATCGAACAACTGATAGTTTAAACCGGGGTAGGCTCGTAGCGCCAGCACCTCATTGCGAAATTCTTTAATAAAGGGAACATCCCCCGGCGAGGGGTTATAAAGTTTCATCATGGTGGGGTTCTTAGGTGACGGTAAACAGCAGAGACCACGTTGATCAAAGATTCCTAATGGTCCACCAAAACTGGTAAAGTCATCCTTGAGCCAATCGGCCTCCTGGAGCCGGGTAGCCAGGTGGACATAGCTGATCTGATCGCTGTTTTGATAGATGGCATAAAAACCGGGCAGCCTGATATTGCTGATAAATGTTACCGCCGCCGAGAAATTAGCAATGGCATTGCTTTTGGGTTCACCAATGGCGTAATTGGCAGCGATTAAAACAATCGGAATCAACGGGCAGTCAAGGCCATAAGCAAGGGCGGCTGCAGTATAGGGAAGGGTATCTGAGCCATGAGCAATGATAACGCCATCATAATCGTTGAGTTGATGGGATTGGAGGGTTTTTATTATTTGGAGCCAGTGTTTTGGTTCGGCGTTTTCACTGAGGATATTAAAGGGACGGATGACTTCAAATGCGACGGCGCTGTTAACTTGTTCTTTGTACAGCGCCAGCAGATCGTCACCGCGGCGGGAATCGACATCGATGCAGTTGTCGTTGACAGCGCTGCCGATGGTACCTCCCGTTAATAATAGTAAGATTTTGGGTGTGTTTTCCATAGTTCTGCATCCTTTCGGTAATTTAGAATAATTATAGCATCGAATCAGGGTCAAGGGAATAAAAAAGCAAACATCAGAGGTATGTTTGCCTTTTTAATGGTCGATTGAGCTGATATTTAAGGAATCACTTCATTTCATTCTGACCCAGGGTAGTGTTTTGCATATAAAGGGTGGAAAAATTAGGATCTGTGGCTAATTCGATATGGGTGGTTATCAGCGGGATTTCTTGGCAGCGCTTAGCTTCATCCTGAGATAGCAAAAAAAGCTGGGCACCGGTTCCTGCACCATTGCCAATGGAACGGATGGGAACCCCGGCAATTTCAGGAAGCAAACCGATAAATTGGGCATTTTCAATATCGATGTAATTGCCAAAAGCTCCTGCCAGGGTAATTTCCTGGAGATCTGTCGCTTTGATGCCGTATTTTTCGGTTAACAGCGAGCAACCGGTAAAGATGGCCGCCTTGGCCAATTGAACCGCCCGGATATCTTTTTGGGTGATTACCATCTCTTTACCGTTGGGGTTATCGCTATGACGAACAAAAACAAAATAGCGCTGATTATTTGCGTCGACACCAAAGCGATCTTTGAAGGGATGATTATCGAGATCCTCGCCTTTGATAAAATGTCCCCGGTTATAAATCAATTTTTCGCGATATAGAAAGGCGATTGCATCAATAATTCCGGAACCACAAAAACCAAGCGGGGCGGCATTGCCAATGACATGGCAGGTAATTTCATTATTATCCAGGGTTATTTTTTCGATCGCGCCAGTGGTACCGCGCATTCCCATATGGATGCCGGCGCCTTCTAAGGCCGGACCACAGGCAGTAGAAGCGACAAAATAGCGATCACGATTGCCGACGGCAATTTCTCCGTTTGTTCCTAAATCAATCATTAAGCGGTAGTTGTCATCCTTTGGCAGTCCCAGCAGTACAGCGGCGGTATCGGCGCCGACAAAGCCTCCAAGTAAGGGTAAAAAGGTGATTCGTCCCTGAGGGTTAATATTGATGCCAAGCTCCTCGGCAGTCAGGACGACCATGTCCCGGGTAATTCCGGTAAATGGAGAAAGACCTAAATGCAGGGGGTTTAAGCCCAAGAAAAGGTGCGCCATGGTGCTATTTCCACAGAAGACACATTCATAAATAGCTTCAGATGGTATGTTGGACTCATAAAAAAGGTTGGATAAAATATTATTGACGGTTTCAATGATGGCATGTTGGATAGTCTTGAGATTTTCCGGCGCCGTCGAAGCATAATCGATACGACTGATCACATCGCCACCAAATGAAATTTGCTTATTCAGGGAAGAATACTGGTGAATCAGAACGCCGTTAGTCAGGTCATAAAGGTAGCCGACAACAGAGGTGGTGCCGATGTCAAAGGCGACGCCAAAGGCACTTATGGGCTCATTGCCTGGAACCAGATCAATGATTTCATCATTGTATAATATAAAATTCATCAGTGAAAAGCTCTTTTGATGAAAAACCTCAGCTGACTTTTGCAAGACTTTAAGAGAAGTCAGCTTGACCGGCTGATCAATGGCTTTCCGGATTGTTTCAAGATCGTAGGAACACATCTCGGTTTTTAATGCCGTGATCGGAATGGTAGCGACACGGGTTTTAGGGTTGAAACTTAACTCGCCGTTGCTGGTTGTTTCGAGTATTTGTGATAGCGCAGCTTCTTTCGAAATAAGAATGGCGATATCCTCGGATACGAGATGCTGACAACCAAGGACTTCAGAAACTAAATCGTTTTCACGAATAGTCACCAGGCATTTTTTACAGGTTCCTTTACCCCCGCAAACCAGGTTTTGCGGAAAACCAACAAGCGCGCAGGCTTCGGCAACCGTTTTTCCAACTTCAACCATGATACATTTATCCAGTAGCGGAAAACAAACACGAATCGTATTCAAAGATGACATAAAATTGTCCTTTCTTAGTCATAAATTAGGTAAACTGTAAAATATTATTAAAACTGCTCTCATTATACCTGTTGAAACTGCGATTTTCAACAGGATAGAAAATTATTGACAAGAAATATCGAAAATGATAGTCTTACTGAATATGTATATACAGGTAAGCTACGGCAACTAGGCAGGCAACTAGGCAGTGAAAACGATAACAAGGAGACAAAGATGATCATTATTGGAGAAAAAATAAATGGTGCAATTCCTCAGGTAAAGGAAGCAATTGAAAGAAGAGATGCCAAATTTATCGCTCAACGGGCGGTAAAACAACAACAAGCAGGTGCAGATTTTATCGATCTGTGCGCCGGAACGGCACCAGAACGAGAAGTCGAAACACTAACTTGGCTGATTGAGGTTGTTCAGGATGTCACTGAAACGCCGCTGTGTCTGGATAGTCCAAATCCAAGAGTTATCGAAGCGGTATTCAAGTATGTGACAAAACCAGGACTGATCAATTCTATTTCAGAAGAAGGCGATAAATGTGAGATCCTGCTTCCATTAATGGCAGGTAACAACTGGGAGGTTATCGGACTGACCTGTGACAATAAAGGCATCCCCGGTGATGTTCAGGCAAAGGTTGAGATTGCAAAAACGATGGTTGAGAAAGCCGCGAAGTTTGGTGTCGTCCCCGAACGAATCCATATCGATCCATGTATAATGGCATTGGCAACAGATAACGACGCGCTGTTGAAACTTATCCGCGAAATTTCGGAAATCCGCGCCCTCTATCCAAGCATTCATATCACCTCTGGTTTAAGTAATATTTCTTTTGGCTTACCGGCCAGAGCACTGATGAATAAAACCTTTATGACGCTTGCTATCCAGGCTGGCATGGATTCAGCAGTAATGGATCCGACCAATCGGGATATGATGGGAACAATATTTGCCGCTTATGCGCTGCTTGGTAAAGATAAGCACTGCCGAGCCTACAGTAAAGCTTTTCGACAGGGAAAAATTGGTGCGCTGGAAAATTGACAGCTAGTGATTAATCACGATTTCAAAGTCTTTGTTAAGTACACAGACACAGGGTTATCGTTTTATCCGCAACAGTTGTTTGGCAAAATGGCAACTCGTTGTTATCCAGGATGATCGACGACAGATTGTTAAAACTGGATCGATATAAATGCAGATTAAGCACTGCGATTTTTGGGTGCCCGAGTATAGCGATCAGTAAGAAAAAAGACATGATATAGAAAAAGGATTAAAACGCTTGGCGATAATTAAAAACGGGACAAGGTATGACAGCGTCTAACTAGGCTTTATATTACTCGAAGATGGATTGTTTGAGAAATAACAAACAATCAAAGAAAATAAATTGACATAAAATAGAAAAATATTGACATTTGATGGTAAGAATGATAATCTAAATAAAATTTGTATATACAAGTAAATAGTGGACTGGCTGCCCGAAATCATTAGGTACAGGTCTAATCAAGCAAGGGCAAATGGAATAGCATAAAGTCAAACGGTTGTAAATTCGGACAAAGGAAACAGGAGGTGAACAAGTCAAATAATTGAATGATGAGTAGTTTTAGTGCAATAAATCGGCAAAAAAATGGCTTTTTAAAAAGAAAATAATAAAAAATTACGAAAATGGGGATTTCGGTTAAGTAACAAGGATAATTGTTTCTGAAAATAATTATTTGTGACCAAAAAGCAATTAAAAGGAACAAGAAT
>JAHIQT010000060.1 GCA_018903255.1 Bacillota bacterium
ATGCTTCTGATTGATTCTGACACGCTTGAAATTAAAGATTGTAATCATTCAGCCTGTTTATTTTATGGCAAAGCTCATGATGAGATGATCACATATAAAGTCACCCATTTCAATTGTCTCAGTGAAGACCAACTCAGAAAAGAAGCGGAACAGGCTAAAAAAAAGGAGCGTAAGCAGTTTTATTTTAAGCACCGTTGCCGTAATGACGAGATCAGAGAGGTCGAGGTGAGATCAAGCCCGGTCTCTGTCAATGGTCAGGATTATTTGCTCTCGATTGTGACGGATATTACCGGCTTGCAGCTTGACAGTGATGCCCTAAGAAAAGAAAACACGATCTTAGAGAAGCGGGTTGCTGAGCGTACCTATGCATTGAAGGCGCTCAATGATCAGCTGAGCAGTGCTAAAGCGGAGTTAGAACGCGAGATGCTCTTTATTGAGGCTTTGTTTGAAAGTATCCCCGGTTATCTTTATGTTTATGACGAGGCAGGAAGACTGATTAAATGGAACAAAAAACATGAAACAATGACCGGCTACTCGGCTGAAGAACTGGCACATATGCGTCTTGATCAGTGGTTTGAGGGGGATGACCTGGTCAATGTCATGACGGCGGTGGCTGAAGTCTTTGAAAAAGGCTATGCGGAGGTGGAAGCTAATCTGATTACTAAAAGTGGAGAAAAAATCCTGATTCGTTCCAATGGGGTGGTCATGAACCTCGCTGGAAAGGCATATTTTACTGGAGTGGGTATCGATATTACCGCCCGCAAACGTCTGGAAGCAGAATTAGCAAAGGAAAGCAAGCTGCTTGAGACAACTTTGATTTCAGTCGGGGATGGGGTCATCTCTTGCAGTGAGAACGGACAGGTTTTATTTATTAATCGGGTCGCCGAGGATTTAACCGGCTGGATTAGAGAAGAGGCAATTGGCAAACCGATCGAGCGGGTATTTAATATTATTAATGACAAAAATCGCGAAAAGGCTGGAAATATCGTCGCCGAGGTGATCAAAACCAAGGAAATCCGGGAGATTGACAATCATACCCTGTTAATTACTAGAGATGGCCGTGAGCTTCACATTGAAGACAGCGCCGCCCCAATCATTGACGAAAATGGTGATGTGCTAGGAGCCGTTTTGGTATTTCGGGATCATACTGAGAAAAAACAGAAACTCGATCAGATTGCTTATTTAAGCTATCACGATCAACTCACCGGCCTCTACAATCGACGCTTTTATGAAGAAGAGCTACAACGGATGGACACGCCTAGGAACTTACCCTTATCATTGATTATGGGGGATGTCAATGGACTGAAACTGGTAAATGACAGTTTTGGACATGTAATGGGCGATGAATTATTAAAAAAAGCCGCTGATACGATCAGCAAAGCTTGCCGTGAAGACGATATCGTGGCAAGACTGGGTGGCGATGAATTTGTAGTCTTGTTGCCAAAAACAGATTCACTCGAAGCTGAAGAAGTTATCGCTCGGATTGAACAGCTGGCCAGTAACGAAAAAGTCGGGACGGTAGAGCTTTCGATTTCATTTGGATTCGAAACAAAAAAAAATCCAGATGAGGATATTCAGCTGGTCTTTAAAAAAGCTGAAGACTATATGTACCGTCGTAAACTGACTGAAAGCCTGGGAATGCGAAACAAGACCGTTGGGATGGTGATTGAAACCCTATTTGATAAATATCAAAAGGAAATGTTTCATTCCGAGCGGGTCAGTAAGCTGTCAGCCGATGTAGCAAGTAAGATTGGACTGGACACTAAAAATTCCCATGATCTTCAAACTGCTGGTTTGATGCATGACATTGGCAAGATTGGGATTGCCGAGGGACTGCTCGAAAAGTTGGATAAATTGAGTGATCAAGATTGGGTTGAAATACGGCGTCACCCTGAAATTGGCTATCGGATTTTGAGTTCCGCCAATGAATTTGCCGAAATAGCGGAACATATTTTAGAACACCATGAGCGCTGGGATGGCAGCGGCTATCCCAAAGGACTAAAAGGCGAGGAAATTTCTTTGGAAGCCCGGATTATTGCCATTGCTGATGCCTATGATGCGATGACCAGGATGCGGATGCATGCGGATGATCTGACCGTTGAAGAAGCGATAAATGAAATCAGTCGCTGTTCCGGGACCCAGTTTGATCCGGAAATTGCTAGAGTATTTATTGATATGATTGAAGAAAAAAACTGAGCTAAGCCAGCCCCAAGCAACCCGGCCAGATCGCTAACGGGGTCTAGGCCGGGTTAATTGTCTTTTTTTAAATTACGAAGGTTCTCAAACATCACGCCAAAGGTCTCATGTTTTACCTGGGTGGGGTCAAATTTCAGAAGCTTAAAGGTGATTTGGACACATACACCGATTGATAAGGCCGAAATAACCGTGCCTAAACCAACCAGTCCCCCCAGCAGCCAGCCAATCAGGACAACACTGAATTCGACAATACCGCGGCATAAGCCAACTGGCAAACCCGTTTTTCGGGTTACTGCAACCATCAGGCTGTCTCGTGGCCCGGCACCAAAGGCCGAATAAATGTAAAAATAAGTGCCCAGCGAAATGATAAAAAGACCCAAAATGTGCACCAGGGTTCCAATAAAGAAATTATTAAAAAGTGGGATAAAGTCTAAGAATAAGATCAGATCTAAAAACAGCCCAATCATAAACATGTTAAAGATCGTACCGAGACCAATTTTTTCACCTAATAAAAAAACGATCACAACAATGATGGCACCGACCGCTGTGTTTACCAGCCCAATACTGACGCCGAGGGTTTGGCTGACGCCACTGTGCAGTACCTCCCAGGGAGCATAACCGATATTTGCCCGCATCGTTACAATGATTCCCAATCCATAAAGAAAGAGCCCAAAATTGAGCTTTAAAAACCTTAAAATGTATCCAGTCACAATGCCCTCCTTAAAGGATAATATTTTAATTATATCATATAATTATTAAGGGTTAAAGGTCAAAACAGGCAAATTATTTGAAACCTGAATTTTGCTAAATCAAGTGAATATCGGTTTTACTTTTTTAAAAATGTGGTATACTAAAGGCAATAAAATAGAACAGATGGCGCATCGCGCTTCGGGAGGTTAGAAATGAAAGTATTAGGCATTAACGGTAGTCCTCATGGTGAAGGCAATACATTTACTGCGCTGAGTATTGCTGGAGATATTTTTGCTCAGGAGAGTATCGAATTCGAAATTTTCAATGTAGGGATGAAAGCAGTACAGGGCTGTACTGGTTGTAATGCCTGTGGCAAAAATAAAAATGAACAGTGTATCTTTACCAAAGACGTTGTCAATGAAGGGATTCAAAAAATTAAAGAAGCCGATGGCGTTATTTTTGCTAGTCCCGTTCATTTTTCCGGGATCAGCGGAAACATGAAGTCATTTCTGGATCGGGCCTTCTATGTCGCCGGAGCCAATGGCGGATTATTTCGCCATAAGGTGGCGGCGGCTTTGGTTGCGGTCAGACGTTCTGGTGGGGTGACAAGTATTGATCAATTGAATCACTATATTACTTATTCAGAAATGGTGATGGCAACAGGAAACTACTGGAATGTTATTCACGGCCGCACTGCTGGGGAAGCCTCCCAGGATACCGAAGGAGCTCAGACGATTGAAGTTACAGCTGCCAATATGATTTGGTTGATGCGTCTGATTGAAAACGGTAAGGGTGTGGTTGCGGAACCAAATCCCTATAAAAAAGTATATATGCATTTTGTCAGATAAACAGGAATCTTTTTAGCCAATAAAAAAACACGTTAAACGTGTTTTTTTATTGGCTATTTAAATCTTATTTTTACTGGTCCGACACCGCCATCGATATCAATCCGATGAGGGGCTGAGCTAGAGCCAGTGCCAGTTTCAGAAATACTCTGACCATTGATGGTAATTGGTCCAAGACCCTGGTCAGCGGTAATGAAATAATCATCAAGATTGCCATTGATGTCTAAATCGGTTTGGCCAACACCACAGTCAATTTCCAGTTCTCCCGTGACGATACCCGCGATACTAATCAGTCCGACACCGCCGTTAATTTTAAAATCATTGAGTTTTACATCCGTGAAATGAACAGCGCCGGCGCCGCCGCTGAGTTTGCCGGAACGCGCCTCAAGCTGATCGGCGACGATTTCACCGGCGCCCTGTTTGATGGTCAATTCATCGGTGCTAAGCTGAGACAATTGACCGCGCCCGGCACCAATTTCAAGTTCCAGTTTTTTAAGGTGGGTGTCCTTAGGAATCGTAACGACAAGCTCAGGCATACGATTCTGGCCAATCAGGTTGGAAAAGATAGTGGCACTTTTCTGATCCTTAATGACAAGCTTGCCATTCTCAAGGGTAGCTCGCAGTCCTGAAGGGATATTGCTTCCTTCAACGATGAAGCGGTCTCCAGTTTGAAGGGTGATGCTACCGGCATTGAAATCAATAAAAACTGATTCCAGATCACCGGCGAAATCCTGCGAAAAGCTATCACCAGATTGTTCAATTTCTTGAGTTCTTTTTTCAATCAGGCCAAATCCTCTCATGATGGCGACCCCGCCATTGACAATGCTGGCGATGATGCCCAGTGCCAATACCAGACCAAAAGCAATGGCCAAGTATTTGATCCAACTGTGATTGGTATTCATTTGACTTCTGTCCCCCCAAAGATATTTGTGCTATTGAGGTAGATCGTCGGTGGGTTTTCACCCAGCGGTCGGTTAGCCTTATTTGACGCTCCGCCAAATATCGGGGTTGTCGACATTTCGACCCGGACATTGCTGGGTACTAGCATATCAATCCCGCCAAAAACGGCGGTGGCTGAGATATAAATATCTTCGTTGATAATGGCCTGACGTAAATCAAGAGAGACGCTACCAAAAATCGCAGACACCGTAGCCCCATAGAATTCTTCCCCGGGAAAGTTGATTTCCTGGCCGCCAAACACTGCCGAATAGTCCGGCAGACCATCTTTGGTCATACCCTCAATCTGTTTAGCATTTTTACTGAGTCGATCCTTAAAAATAATACTTAGACCAATAGCAACGATAATGATCGGAAAGATCAGATCCCCTAATAATTCGCCGTTAAAAAAGCCTTGAGCCGAAACGAATAATAAGACACCAATACCTAAACCAATGGTATTCCAAAGCTGGACACCATTTTGAACCATACTGATGGCGCAGGGAATGATAATAAACAGGGTCCACCAGCCGTTGAAAAATAATTCAAAATTCCATAGTCCAAATACATTTCCGGCAAAACCAAGGCCAATCACCACTAATAAAAGCCCCCATAACAAGTTGCCTACTCGATTTCTCATTTTTACTCTCCTTAGTACAGTTTCTTATATTATACCACGCATCAAGAAAAATGAAAATTTTTCCGGGTGCAATTTTTGCGAGATTAAATCGAAGAGAAAGATTTTTAAGCAAATTTTGAATGAGCGGATGAGTTTTAATAATTGACTTAATCAAACAGGGTGGTTAAAATAGTAGCAAAGAGTTAAGTTGAAACATGATTACATTAAAGGTTTTATCAGAAAGATATCAAGAGTATGAGTAATAAGGGCAGGCTTAATGATAAGTGGAGGAACTAAATGGCATTAGAAAGTGTATTGTATAAATGTGATAAGGGCGTGGATCTCAAACAATTGCGGCTAAAGCCCTGGGCAGTGGCTTCTGAGGTGATGGGACGGTTTAAAAAAGCGAACCAGATTCATCGATGGTTTTTAGAGAATATCCAAAATGGAGTTGATGATGGGCGCTTTTATGTGGTTGAGGAATACCAGTTCAAAAAGCTTTATAAATTGTGTACCACTGTCGACAGCAATCCCGCTCAGGCTGAGGAACTGTTGCCCACCTTGAAGGGTTTTGACATCGGCAGCGCCAAATATGATGCGGCCTATTATGAAAACCTCAGCAAGGTGCTGATTATTCTAGGACATATTAACAACAGCTTTGACTTTGAAAAAAATGAATTGGTCTATAGCAGTTCTCATTAGAAGAGGGTGTGAGTAAAGAAATTGAATAAATTGAAGCTGGCTGGTGCGTTTCAGCCAGTTTTTTTTACAAGAATGCCTGATATGAGAATTAGCGTAGGTGGATGAAAGTGTGTGAAAATAATAAAATACATTGAAATTACTAAAAAAATCCGTTATAATGTTGAGTATTATAGCGGAAAGGATTAATTACATCGGGTGAAAAGGATTAGCCTGATACGACGGCGTAGCGGGTGTAACCTTGTGACATACAAGTAGGGGAGTATAATTGTAATTATTTACGAAGAGGTAAATGGAGGAAAGAATGAAGCATGGGAAGAGTTTGTTATCAGGAATTCTGATAACGGTGGTGTTACCAGTAGCATTGATTTTTAGTGTGATAGCTGGGATTGTAATGATGGTGGTCAATCAGAATATTGACCAGTTTTCGCAAATCCAGAACAGTTTGGTATTGATCAATATAATCGGCTTGTTTTTTATTGCAGGCGTGATTGTTTTGGCAATGAAAAAAGTTTCTAGTCGAATAAACAGCTTGGCTGTGGTTGCTAAGCGTCTGGTAGATGGCGATCTTGAAATCGATTTCGAATCAGAAAATTTCCAGGATCAGTTGGGTGAAATTTCCGCAGCCCTTTTTGGTATTGCCGAGAATATGCGACTTCAGACAAAAGCAGCAGTTCAGTTGGCTCAGGGTGACCTTTCGACGGAAATAGCGCCAAGCTCGAATAAGGATGCGTTGGGAAATAGCTTACTAGAAATTCAGTCGTCGATGAAGATGGTTACGGATTATCTGATGTAGCTCCCGGAACTTATCGGAAAAGATGTAGCGCTCGACAAAATCCTTGAAGCCAAAATGACGGGTGACTATCAAAAGGGTATCGAACAGGTCAACCAGGCGATTCAGACGGTGATAGACAAGCGTGACTTTTTTCAGGCGATTCTTGATGCAATGCCCTACCGGATTACGGTGGTTGACACCAATTTGAAGTGGACATTTATTAATAAAACCCTTCAAGACCTGAGAGAGGCTGCCGGCAGAGAAGGCAGTCGGGAATCAATTTATGGTGATGATTGCTGCAAGTCAAATCTGGACATGTGTAAGAATGAAGATTGCGGTGTTAAGGCGTATAAAAAATCGGGCCGCATTGAATTCCCCTTTGAGTATCGCGGCGGTCATTATCGCATGGATACGACACCGATTATTGATAAACAAGGCCAGACCATCGGCTATGTCGAAACCTCATTTAATACCACTGCTACGATGAGTGTTAGTAAGTATTCAGAAATTGAGATCAACCGACTGGCTGAAAATTTAAGACGCCTATCTGCCGGTAATCTCGATTTTGATATCGATATCCAGGCACCGGGCGAGCATACCGGTGAGGTTTATCAACAGTTTAAAGCGATTGAATTAAATCTCCGCGAAGTCAAAGATGCCATCGATAACCTGATTAGTGATGCCATCATCCTGACCACAGCGGCCATGCAGGGAGACCTCGAAGTTCGTGCTGACGAAAGCAAATTCAGCGGCTCCTGGCAGGAGCTGATCAGTGGAATGAATGGCATTCTTGGGGTTATGTCAAAGCCGATGGAAGAGGTCGCAAATGTGATGGATGCCATCGCCAACGGTAACTTAAATGCAACGGTTGATGGCTATTATCAGGGCAGCTTTGATGTCTTAAAACAGGCTGTCAATGAAATGGGTAACCACTTTAAAACAATTGTCACAGAAATTTCAATGGTTACTGGAGAAATCAGTAACGGCAATCTTAATTTAGACAAAGTCAGCTCCTTTGGTGGCGATTTCAACGTGATTTCGGATGCGCTCAATACCATCATTGCAACCTTGAACGCCTTGCTGGGCGATATTAATCAAGCAGCTGAACAGGTCAATGCCGGGGCTAACCAGGTATCCGACAGCAGCCAGGCGCTGGCTCAGGGATCCACTGAACAGGCCAGCTCGATTCAGGAACTGACCGCCTCGATTACCGAAATAGCCGATCAGACCAAAAACAATGCCGTCAATGCCAACAAGGCTAGACAACTGGCTACTGATGTGATGGGCAATGCCGACAAAGGGAACCATCAGATGACCGAAATGCAGCAGTCGATGGTTGAAATTAATAAATCATCGGAAGACATTTCCAAGATCATCAAGGTGATTGACGATATTGCTTTCCAAACCAATATTCTGGCTCTTAACGCCGCGGTCGAAGCCGCCCGAGCTGGACAACACGGCAAAGGTTTTGCCGTCGTAGCCGAAGAGGTCCGTACCCTGGCCGCCCGTAGTGCCGACGCTGCCAAAGAAACGACTGGCTTAATTGAAGGCTCAATCAGCAAGGTTGCCGAAGGTACAAAAATTGCTGATGAAACAGCCAGTGCCCTGGATGAAATCGTCGGGGGGATTGCCAAGGTCAATGATTTGATCGGCAACATCGCTACCGCCTCAAATGAACAGGCCACTGGGATTGCCCAGATTAATATGGGGGTCGAACAGGTTGCCCAGGTTGTCCAGCAAAACTCGGCAACTGCCGAACAGAGTGCCGCTGCTAGTGAAGAACTTTCGGGTCAATCGATTTTGTTAAAACAGATGATCGATCAGTTTCAGCTGCGTTAAGTCAAGTCAAATCAATAAATAATTAAATGACCACCTTGTGATGAGGTGGTCATTTTTGTACAAAAAATTAGGCTAGGGTATGGACGGTGTTTGGGACTAATTTTGATCCAGCTGTATTTTTATCGTCATAATCTGCGTAAATTCTAGTAATTTGGATATCTATAAAGTAAAGGATTCAAAGATAAAAAAGAATGACAAAGATTAATGGCTGTCATAGGCAAGGCTGTTGAGCTTAAAAAATTTGCGATTGTTTTAATTGGAAAAAAAGAACAGGAGAAAGAAAATGAAAATTAAATTTTTAGGAGCGGCACTATCCGTTACCGGTTCCTGCCATCTGGTGACTACCGACCACTGTAAATTCCTCCTGGACTGCGGTTTGTTTCAGGGCAGTCAAGCCCTGCAAGAGTTAAATGTTCAGGCGTTTGACTTCAACCCGAAAGAAATCGATTTTATTATTCTAAGTCATGCCCATATCGATCATTGTGGTCGGATCCCCTTATTGGTTAAACAGGGATTTAGTGGACAGATTTACAGCACCGGAGCAACGGCTGAGATTGCTAATATTTTGCTTCAGGATAGCGGCACGATTCACGTGACGGATGCTAAATGGATCAACAAGCGGGCAGATCGTTCCGGACAGCCGCAGATTTTACCTCTCTATAGCCAGGAAGATGCTGTCCGCTGCGCTCAGTATTTTTTCCCAGTGGCTTACGGACAGTACTTTCAGGTTAATCCTCAGATCAGGATCCGACTCAATGAAGCAGGCCATATTGTCGGGGCAGCAATTATTGAGATGTGGATTGAGGAAGGCGGAAAAACCACTAAACTTGTTTACTCAGGTGATATTGGGGCGAGTGATCAACGGATGTTAAATGATCCGACTCAGATCGACGAGGCAGATTATCTGATTATGGAAACGACCTATGGGGATCGCGCCCATGAAAACCGGTGGGAAAGTGGCAAGCGTTTCATGGAGATCATTTTTAAAACCGTTGCGCGCGGGGGAACCGTGGTGGTACCGGCTTTTGCCCTGGGTCGAACCCAGGATCTGATTCATGAGCTGGAAGTGTTTTATGATAACCATGAGCTGTATCAGAATCAGCTTGATAAGGTCAAGGTTTATGTTGATAGTCCGCTGGCTACTGATGCCACCGAAATTTTCCGCAAAAATGCTCATTACTTCAATGACTATATCAAGGAACGGATCAAAAAAGGGGATGAACTTTTTTATTTCAGAAATCTAAGTTTTACTAAAAGCATTGATGAGTCTAAGGCTTTAAATGATGATAACTCACCCAAGATCATTATTTCTTCCAGCGGCATGGCTGATGCTGGCCGGGTTCAACATCACATGAAACACTACCTCTGGAAACCGCAATCCAGTATTGTCTTTGCTGGCTATCAGGCCGAGGGTACCACTGGCCGGGCGATTACCAGTGGGGCAAAATATGTCCGGATTCTAGGGGAACGGATTTGTGTTAATGCGGAAGTCTATTTTTTAGAGGGGTTCTCGGCGCATGCTGACAAAAATGATTTGCTGAAGTGGTTGTCCGGCTTTAAAAAGAAGCCTAAAAAAATCTTTCTGGTTCACGGTGAAGAAGAAGCTAAGAAAAGTTTTGCCGATACTGCAAAAAACATATTGGGATTTGATTGCACAGTAGTAGAGGATGTTTCCGAATACAATCTCGATGATGAAACTGTAATTGTGGATGGCCTAAAAAATCGGATTGATAGCAAAAATCAGATCAATAAATTAAAAGACAATCTGGGCGATATCCATGATGCGTTAGGCAAGCTACTGGCTATTCCTGGGATCGGGATAAAGGGATCCTTTCTGGATGAGAAACGAGAAGATCTCGCGGTATTGACCAGAGATTTGGAAAAAACCTGTGAAAAACTCAGGATCGCTATCAAGAAATAAAACAATAATCTTAAAAGTATAAAACACCTGTCGGCTTGACGTCGGCAGGTGTTTTCGATAGAATGGGATAAATATTAGTCAAAAGGAGGCGAAGAGCATGCCGGTCAATTCATTTGAAGATTACCCGATGTCCTGGAGACCGACGCTAAATGATAAGGTTAAACCGCTTTATCTGTCGCTGGCTCACCAGTTGGAGCAGGACATTAAAGCGGGACATCTGCTGCCCGGAACTAAACTGCCGCCTCAGCGGGAACTGGCAGATTTTCTCGATATTAACGTCAGCACCGTGTCCAAAGCCTGTAAAGTTTGTGAGTTAAAAGGCCTTCTCAGTGCCACGGTCGGTAGTGGCACCTTTGTATCCTTTGATGCGCTGGCAAATGCTTACCTATTGCCGGATGATAAACCACGAAACTTGATTGAATTGGGAGCAGTTTTTCCGGATACCGCCACTTTTGAACCGTTAATCGGTTGTTTAAAAGAAATGCTAAACGAAGCGGATGCCGATAAACTGTTTAATTACAGCCGACCCAACGCCGATATCTGGTTAAAGGATACTGCGGTTAAGCTAATGGAAAAAGGTGGCTTCAGTCCGGGATCGGCGAGTATTCTGTTTTCTAACGGCGGCCAAAATGCGATCACGGCCATTCTTGCCGGGCTGTGCCGTCACGGCGATAAAATTGGAGCCGATCCCCACACCTATTCCGGGCTTAAAACGACCGCTTCGATGTTAGGAATCCAGCTAACCCCGATCCGTCATCGTGACGGAGAAATGGATGATGAAGCACTGCTTGATGCTTGTCGTAATGAAAATATCAAGGGTATTTATCTAATCACAACCCCACCACCCATACCATCTCTACTGAGCGGCGCAGGGCTTTGGCCGAAATTGCCAGCGACCAGGATATCTTTATCATCGAAGACGGTGCCTACCATTTGCTTAGTCAAAATGCCCAGCCAGCGGTGGCCTCTTTTGCTCCAGACCATACCATCTATATTGCCAGTATGTCAAAAACTTTGGCTCCTGGCTTACGCATGGCCTATCTGTCAGTGCCTCAGGCTTATCGAAAGCCGGTTTCGAAAGCCCTGTATAATCTAAACATATCGGTGTCGCCGTTAATGGCAGTGCTGGCGGCCCGGGTCATCGTTTCTGGACAGTTGGATCAATTTATAAAAAGTCACCAGCACAATGCCAGACAGCGCAATAAACTAGTCAATCGCTACTTACGGGACTACACATGTCATGGCGATGAAACGGGAATATTTCGTTGGCTGGAGTTGCCGGGAACCATTAGCGGATCAGCCTTTGAAACGCTGGCAATGGAAAAGGGGGTTCGGGTTTACGGCGCTGAGCGATTTACGGTCGGAAATAACTTACCCAGCCGGGCTGTTCGGATGTCTGTCTGTGCTCCGGAAACCTTGACCGAACTTGAACAAGCACTGTTAATTTTAAAAAACCTCCTCGATCAGTTGTAAGTTTTAAATTTGTACGCCATACATTTAATTTATTGTGTGGCGTATTTTTGCGTGTTAAAATAAGGCTCAAATCAAACTGCGGGTGAAGGGAGTAAGTTATCATGAAAAGTTTTATTTTTGCCTTTAAACAGGCGATACCAGTTTTTTTCCCCTATCTGTTTATTGGCATTGCTTTTGGAGTTTTAATGGATGAGGCCGGCTACAGTGCTGGTTGGTCATTTTTGTCCGGCGTTTTCATATATGCTGGCTCGATGCAGATTGTTTTGGTTTCGCTGCTTACCGCGGGAGCCTCGCTAGGGACGATTGCGCTGATGACCTTTTTTGTCAATGCCCGACATATTTTTTATGGTATTGCCTTCATTGATCAATTCCGCAAGATGGGTCGACGCTACCCCTATATGGTTTTAACCCTTACCGACGAGGTTTATTCGATTCTTTGCAGCATCGATTATCCGGATGATGTCGATATCCGGAAGACCGATTTTTTTATCACCCTGATGCTTCATCTGGTCTGGATTCTTAGCTGTGTCGCCGGAGCCCTGTTTGGTCAGTTGCTACCCTATGATCTGGCTGGCATCGAATTTTCAGCTACGGCTTTTTTTATTACCGTCTGTATGAATCAATGGGAGGCGATGGATTTTCATTTGCCAGCAATCACTGGACTAACTTGCGCATTGGTCTTTTATTTCATCCTGGGAGCCAGTCAGTTTATTTTGCCAGCGTTAACAGTTAGCGTCCTGGTGTTGATGATGATGAAATCCCGATCAAACAATCAAAAAAAGCCTGACATGATTAAATTGGAAACCACTTTAACAAGGCAAGTTGAGGAAATCAGCCATGAGTATTAATTGGATTGACACCGTTGAAGCGCTGACCGTTGTAGCACTGGTTACTATTTTTACACGTTCTCTGCCATTTTTGTTCTTTGGTGGTAAAAAAGAGCTGCCAGATACAGTCCGCTATCTGGGAACTGTTTTGCCGGCCGCGATTATGATTATTCTAGTCGTTTTTTGTCTGCGAAACATTTGCCTGGTCGCCTATCCCTTCGGTTTACCGGAGCTGTTAAGCGTTGCTACGGTGATCCTCGTTCATCGCATCAAAAAAAACGTCTTTCTCAGCATCATCGCTGGAACCGGACTTTACATGGTGCTAACCCGAACCCTGTTTATGATTGCAAGCTGACTACCAGAAGAATCGCTCTCATACGTCCGGTTTAGAATAGTTATTAAAAAAATTTAATCTTCGCTGTTTAAGTATTTATTATGCCCGACTAATGCGGTATAATAAAATCACCAGGCTTTACAAGCTGAGGCATATGAAAAGGATGCAGAAATATACAGGGGGATCGGATGAACAAAAGGATGAGATCAAAATTATTTGCCATATTAATGATGACAGGTCTGTTATTATTGGTAGCCAGCGGCTGTATCCGCACGCATACCTACGGTGGCGGGGTGTATACCGGCGAATGGAAAGATGACAAGCCCAACGGTTATGGTAAGTTTGTTTACTCCCAGGATGTAATCTACGAGGGCGAATGGAAGGATGGCAAGCTTCATGGTCAGGGGATTGCCACTGGTTATGAGGGAACAAGATTTGAAGGTGAATGGAAATACGGCAAGCTCGATGGTTACGGGACCAAGAGCGACAATGGCAATACCTATGTCGGCGAGTTTAAAGAGGGCATGATGCATGGCAAAGGTACCCTGACGATGGCGGACGGCACTAGCTATGTGGGAACCTTTGTCAAGGATCAATACGTTGGACCATAAATAATATTGTCAGTAGTTAAGAAACAGCATCGATTTTTGATGCTGTTTTTTTATAATCATTCTTGACAGGAGCATAAAACTAGTGTAGACTTACTAAGTAGGAACACTAATATTTGCAGTGGTTGATCGAAAGTCGCCGCGCTATCAAATATGAGCGCCGACCAGGTAGATTATTATGATATAGTGCTGCAACCATTTATGGATTATTAAATGAAGGACTGATGGAGTTATGGATATCGTTGAACGACTGACACAATTTGGACTGACAAGGCACGAGGCCTCAATTTATTTAACCCTGCTTGCCGAAGGCGACTTAAATGGCTACGAGGTGGCAAAGACAACCGGTATTTCGCGGTCTAATGCTTACACATCGCTGGCATCGCTCGTCGAAAAAGGCGGGGCTTATGTCATGGAGGAAGCAACCATTCGCTACACCCCAGTGGCTATTTCCGAATTCTGTGAAAATAAGATCCGTAAACTGCAAGAATCCAAACAAGATCTGATCGCCACCATTCCCACAAAACGGGATGCAGTCGCAGGTTATATTACCATTAAAGGGGAGATTAACATCCTCAATAAACTACGCAACATGATTCTGGAAGCCCAGGAACGGATCTATATTTCAGTGCCTGATCAGATTCTAAAAACCGTGTTGCCGGATATTGAAGCAGCAATTAATCGGGACATCAAGATGGTCATCATCACCAATGGATCCTTGCCGCTGGCCGGGGCGATTGTCCATATCGCTGCTCAGCCGCTCCAGCAGATTCGGCTGATTGCCGATTCAACTAATGTTCTCACTGGCGATGTCAGTAACGGCGAACATTCCACCTGTCTCTATTCCCGCAAGCGCAATCTGGTGGATTTATTTAAAGACGCAATGAAAAATGAAATAAAGCTCATTGAAATGACGAAAGGAAATTAATATGAAAAAAACTTTTGTAAACAAAGAAAAGTTAGAAGAAATAGTCAAACAATTCCCAACCCCCTTCCATCTCTATGACGAAAAGGGAATCCGCGAAAATGTCCGAAACCTGCAGGAAGCTTTTTCCTGGAATAAGGGCTATAAAGAATACTTTGCTGTCAAGGCGACGCCCAACCCAACCATTCTGCAGATTTTAAAAGAAGAAGGCTGTGGGGTGGACTGCTCCTCTTATACTGAACTGATGATGTCCGATACGGTTGGTTTCTCCGGAGCGGATATTATGTTTACCTCCAATGTGACGCCAACAGAAGATTTTGTTTTGGCCCGCAAACTGGATGCCCTGATTACCCTGGACGATATCACCCACATCGACTTCTTAGAAGAGGTCGCGGGACTGCCGGAAACGATCAGTTGCCGCTTTAATCCCGGCGGCGACTTTGTTATCGATAACGCCATTATGGATACCCCTCAGGCAGCTAAATATGGCTTTACCCGGGAACAAATGACTCAAGGATTTAAGATCCTAAAAAGCAAAGGGGTTAAACACTTTGGGATCCACGCTTTTTTAGCCAGCAATACCATTGCCAATGAGTATTACCCGGCGCTGGCGCGGATTCTTTTCCAGACCGCTGTCGAGCTCAATCAGGAGACCGGTGCTCATATTGCCTTTATTAATTTGTCAGGCGGCGTCGGCATTCCCTACCTGCCCGATCAGCAGCCCACCGATATTTTTGAAGTCGGCCGAGGCGTTCAAAAAGCCTTCGAAGAAATTCTGGTGCCGGCCGGAATGGGTGATATTGACATCTATACCGAACTAGGCCGCTTTGTATTAGGACCGTTTGGCCATCTGGTCACCACTGCTCTTCATGAAAAGCATACCCATAAAGACTACATCGGCCTTGATGCCTGCGCCGCCAACCTGATGCGCCCCGCCATGTATGGCGCCTATCACCATATCACCGTGATGGGTAAGGAAGATGCCCCGCTCAATCACCGCTACGACGTCACTGGCGGCTTATGCGAAAACAATGATAAGTTTGCTGTCGACAGACAACTGCCTAAAATTGATATCGGTGATCTGGTTGTCCTACATGACACCGGCGCCCACGGTTTTGCGATGGGCTATAACTACAACGGCAAGCTGCGTTCCGCGGAAGTACTGCTAAAAGAAGACGGCTCTACCGAACTGATCCGTCGCGCCGAAACCCCAGACGACTACTTTGCCACCCTGGATTTTTCCAAGTGGACTAAATAATATCGCGTAGTCATTAACTGATACAATATAAAACGATAAAACGAAAGGAAAAAAAATAAAATGGCATTAATTAATGAAAATTATCTTAAATTACCCGGTTCTTACCTTTTTTCAGAGATAGCGAGACGGGTGGACGCTTATAAAACCGCTAATCCGGAGGCCAACATCATCCGCTTGGGGATTGGTGATGTGACCAAACCGCTGCCCCAAGCAGTGATCACCGGTCTGCACGCCGCTGTTGACGAAATGGCTGACGAAAAAACCTTTAAGGGCTATGGCCCGGAACAAGGCTATGATTTCCTGCTGGAAAAAATTGTGGCGTTTGATTTTAAAAGCCGGGGGGTTGAGCTGGCCACTGACGAAATATTTGTCAGTGATGGTTCCAAAAGCGATACTGCCAATTTTCAGGAAATATTCAGCCAGAATACCAAAATCGCGATCACCGATCCGGTTTACCCGGTCTATGTCGACAGCAATGTCATGGCTGGCCGCAGTGGAACATTAGGCGCCGACGGTAAGTGGAGCGAGATGGTCTATATGGCCTGCACCGCTGAGAACGGCTTTGTGCCGCAATTGCCAACCGAAAAGGTGGATCTGATTTATCTGTGTTTCCCTAATAACCCGACCGGCACCACGATTAATAAAACAGAGCTAAAAAAATGGGTCGACTACGCCAAAGCCAACCAGGCCATAATTCTATACGATGCCGCCTACGAAGCCTATATTCAGGAAGACGATGTGGCGCATAGCATTTACGAAATTGACGGCGCCAAAGAAGTAGCCATCGAATTCCGAAGCTTCTCCAAAAATGCCGGCTTCACCGGAACCCGCTGCTCTTATGTGGTAGTTCCTAAAGAAGTGATGGGCTATACCCAAGCGGGCCAACCGGTTGAAATCAATAAGCTGTGGAACCGCCGACACTGTACCAAATTTAATGGGGTTCCTTATATTATTCAAAAGGGTGCGGAAGCTGTTTATACGCAAGCTGGTCAAGAGCAGATTAAGGCACTCGTAAAATATTATATGCATAACGCCAAAATGATTCGAGAAGGAGTCGCCAGTACTGGGATTGAAGTTTTTGGCGGGGTGAATGCGCCTTATATCTGGTTAAAAACACCGGAAGGCCTGGACTCCTGGGGCTTCTTTGACAAACTGCTTAACGAGGTCAACATTGTTGGAACACCGGGTGTCGGTTTTGGCCCCAGTGGCGAAGGTTATTTCCGACTGACCGCCTTCGGCAGCAAGGAAAACACCGAAGAAGCGATCAGACGTTTTACCACTGAATTTAAACTGTAAAAGTAATGCCCGGCAAGGATGATTGTCCGGGCATTTTATTTTTATGAAAAGTTTTATCAGATAAGTAGAATACTCAATGACTATTTAGCCTTAAAGAATCATTAAAAGTGTTGACACTTTTAGTAAAGTTACTTACAATATTGTTAGCACTCTTAAAGAAAGAGTGCTAACACAAGACAAGATGAAGAAGAGGTATGTTATGGAAAAAAAGCAGTTTAAATCAGAATCCAAGCGTTTGATGGATTTGATGATCCATTCGATTTACACCAACAAGGAAATATTTTTAAGAGAATTGATTTCAAATGCATCCGACGCCATCGACAAGGTTTACTACAAAACATTAACCGACAAAGATAAAACCTTTAATAAGGACGACTATTACATCCGCATTCATCCCAACAAGGATAACCGCACCCTGACCATTGAAGATACCGGAATCGGGATGACCGCAGCGGAACTAGAAGACAACCTGGGCACCATTGCCAAAAGCGGCTCCAGCGATTTTAAGAACGACCAGGAAATGGAAGAAGATTTTGATATCATTGGCCAGTTTGGCGTCGGCTTCTATTCGGCCTTTATGGTATCCGACAAGGTTGAGGTCGAATCAAAGGCGCTTGACAGTGACAGCTCATTTGTCTGGATTTCGGAAGGAGCCGATGGTTATACCATTGAACCCGGCACCCGTAGCACCCATGGTTCAAAAATCACCCTCTATCTCAAAGAAAATTCTGAGGATAATAACTACGACGATTATTTAGAACCCTATCGGATCCGCCACCTGGTTGAGCATTACTCCAACTTTATCCGTTACCCCATCAAGATGGTCGAGGAAAAGAGCCGGGTCAAGGAAGACACCAAAGACAGTGAAAATCCCGAATATGAAACCTATCTGGCAGATGATATCCTGAACTCGATGATCCCGATCTGGCGAAAAAATAAAAACGAGCTGACCGATGAGGATTACAACAATTTCTATCACGATAAGCGGCTGGGCTTTGATGCCCCGCTGGCACATGTCCACCTGAGTATTGAAGGGGCGATGAGTTATAAAGCGATCCTTTATATCCCCGGTCAGGCACCCTTTGATTACTATACCAGAGACTATGAAAAAGGGCTGGAACTTTATTCAAACGGCGTCCTGATTATGGAAAAATGCAGTGAGCTGTTGCCAGATTACTTTAGTTTTGTCAAAGGGGTGGTAGATTCCGAGGATATCTCACTGAATATCTCCCGGGAAATGCTGCAGCAAGATCGTCAACTGCGGTTGATCAGCCGTAAAATCGATACCCGAATTTCAGAAGAACTTAAAAAAATGCTCGAAAATGATCGTGAAACCTATGAGAAATTCTTTAAGGCCTTTGGCAATCAGATCAAGGTCGGCACCTACGATAAATGGGGACAGGACAAGGATAAACTCCAGGACTTCCTGCTCTTTTATTCGTCTAAAGAAGGCAAGCTGGTCACCCTTAAAGAATATGTGGAGCGGATGCCGGAGGATCAGAAATACATTTATTACGCCACCGGTTCATCGGTTAGCCAGCTTGAAAAACTGCCCCAGGTTTCAATTATTAAGAATAAAGACTATGAGATTCTCTACTTAACCGAAACCATCGATGAATTTGTGACTCAGACCTTACGACAATATCTGGATAAGGAATTCCGTTCGGTTTCCAGCCAGAATTTGGGTCTGGAAGCACCGGAAGACAGTCAAACCGATGAGGATACCGAAACATCGGAAGCGGATGAAAAACTACTGGAGAAAATGAAAGATCTGATCGGCGATGAGGTCATCAAGGTAAAAACGACAGCCCACCTGAAAGATGACGTGGCTTATCTTTCGACCGAAGGGGATCTCTCGATCGAAATGGAAATGACCTTAAACACGATGCCCCAGGGTGGCGATGTCAAGGCTAAGAAAGTGCTGGAAATCAACAAGAACCATCCGGTTTATCAAAAACTGCAGACCTACTTTGAAGCAGATGATGAGCAGTTTGCCCTTTATACCGAGCTGCTTTACAATCAGGCGCGCCTGATTGCCGGATTGCCCCTTGACGACGTGGTTGCCTTTACCAAAAACATCAGCAAACTGATGTAGTTTACAACCAGCTTTAAAGTTTGCAGGCCATAACGCACTGTTCGTTATGGCCTTTTATCATGACAGGGAGTCACTATAAAAATGGCTCGCTGTTTTATTTTTGTTAAGCTAT
The DNA here is from genome assembly GCA_018903255.1 of Bacillota bacterium. GTDB lineage: Bacteria > Bacillota > Clostridia > Eubacteriales > Eubacteriaceae > Acetobacterium. Next base: position 19,449 of record JAHIQT010000060.1, read on the forward strand.
TTAACAGCCAGGAGAAATGCTAATGGGACTATTGGACGTCATTAATTTATCACATTCGTTTGGTGATAAAATATTATATCAGGAAGCTTCCTTTGAATTATTCAAAGGCGAGCACATGGGGATTGTCGGACGTAATGGCACCGGGAAGACAACCCTCGTCAATACCTTAATCGGAGAAATTATTCCCGATGGTGGGGAGATTCGCTGGCAAAAAGGGATCAAGGTCGGTTATCTGGATCAGCATGCTAAGATTGATCAGGAGGTGACGGTGTTTGATTATCTAAAAACATCGTTTGCTGAGCTCTATCAAACCGAAGCCCAGCTGACCAAAATTTATGAAGAGATGGCCAATGACTGCAGTGAAAAAGCCATGAACAGAGCCTCAGACCTGCAGAGTTTGCTGGAGAATTGCGGTTTTTATGAACTGGAAAGCCGGATCTTAAAAATTGCTGACGGACTGGGAATTACCGCCCTGGGGATGGATAGCATTTTAGAACAGCTCAGTGGCGGACAGCGGGCCAAGGTTATTCTGGCCAAGCTGCTGCTGGAAGAACCCAATGTCTTGCTTTTGGATGAGCCGACTAACTTTCTGGATAAAGAGCATGTCGAATGGCTGACTGACTATTTGAAAGCCTATGAGGGCACCTTTCTGGTGATATCCCATGATTTTGATTTTCTCGACAAGATCACCACCTGTGTCTGCGACATCGAGTTTTCGACCATCAAAAAATACAGCGGCAATATCACCAAGTTTATCAACTTAAAAGGGCTGCGACGAGAAAGCTATATCCGTGAATTTGAAGCCCAGAAAAAAGAAATTAAAAAGTTTGAGGACTATATTTCCAAAAACAAGGCTCGGGCTTCGACTGCCAGCATGGCCAAGAGCAGGCAAAAACAGTTGGATCGGATCGATCGGATTCCGCCACCAGAGTTGGTGCCAAAACCCAATTTCCGGTTGACTGCCACCCATATCTCCGACCAGCGATCCTTAACTGTTAAGGATCTGGAGATCGGTTATGATTATCCGCTATTAGCCAAATTGAATTTTAAAATTGAGTCCGGCCAGAAAACGGTGATCACCGGCTTTAACGGGATCGGGAAATCAACCCTGCTAAAAACGCTGGTCAAACAGATTCCACCGATTTCGGGAAAATTCAAGTTTGCTGATAACATCAAAATCGCTTATTTCGAGCAGGATCTCAATTGGGAAAACCCCAACCTGAACCCGATTCAGGTTGTTTCTGAGGTCTATCCCAAGCTGTCTCAGAGTCAACTGCGGCGCTATCTGGCGCAGTGCGGTTTAAAAGCCAAAAGCATGCTCCAGGGGGTAGCCACCCTCAGTGGTGGCGAGCAGGCCAAGGTAAAAATCTGTATCCTGATGCTGACCAGCGCGAATTTCCTGATCCTTGATGAACCAACTAATCATCTCGATGCCGATGCAAAAGCAGTCCTAAAAAGCGAGCTGATCAAGTGGACTGGCAGTCTGATTCTGGTTTCACATGAAGCCTCCTTTTACGAAGATTGGGCCGAGCATATCATCAATATCGAGGGCTAAAAAGGGTCCGGTAGTCTGCTTCAAGGAAAAATGCCGAATAAGCGACTGCTAAAAAAAACGACTTAATCATATGATTAAGTCGTTTTTTAGTTTAGGTTAGCAATCAATCGTAGTGAATGCCGCCCCAGTAAACCGGGTTTTTGACGATGGTGCGGGGATCCAGCTCGACCCCTTCCATGGCCCACTTTTTATATTCTTCAAAGCCAGTCCGGTCAATGATGTAGCCGATGTGTTCTTTGCCGCCAGGTGCTTCCCGGTTGATGTAGTGATTGACAAAACCATAGGTGTTCTTGATAATTTTGACAATCGCATCTTCGGTCGCCCAAACCAGGAAATCTTCGGCCAGCCGGGGGTTTCGCTTGCCAGTCCGGCCCATCAGTACCATTCGGTAGTAGGTTTCGGGGCTGCGGGTCCAGGCGCGGGTGGGGCAGTTGATCACACATTCGCCGCAACCGACACATTTTTCGGTGTTGCGGACAATCCGGTAATTCTCCACCGCCAAGGCATCGACCGATTTTTTCTTGCAGGCTTTGACACAGGCCTGACAGCCCATGCAGCGTTCCTTTTGATACTGTGGTTCGGTCATCCCGATGATCCCAAAATCCTGCATCCGGGTTTTGATGCAGTCATTGGCACAGCCGGTGAAGGCGACCTTAAAATGGAGGTCATTGGGGAAAATTTCCTTTTCCATCCGCTTGGCAAAATTAGTGGTGTTATAGGTGGCAAATGGACAGGTATTGCTGCCGATACAGGCAGAAATATTGCGGGTACCGGCGGAGGTATAGCCTTTGCCGGGAATTTCCTGATTAATACCCAGCTTATCAATTATCGGCTGCAGCAGGGCATTGACGGCGTCCATATCGGTAAATTTGATACCCGGGATTTCAAAGCCTTGACGGGTGGTTAAATGGATCCGGCCATTGCCATAGCTTTCGGCAATGTTTTGAATCAGCGGCAGCAGGTCAGCCGTTAATAAGCCCCCGGGAACCCGGACTCGTGAGGCGGTTTCCCCACGGACCTTGGTGATGCGATAGGCATTCTTCTTTATCTTTTTGGTATTTAGATCTAACATGGTACTCCTCCTAATCCTTTAAAAATTTTCCCTTGGTGTAGTTAAAAACCGGGCCGTCCAGACAAATATAGGTATCATCGATTTTGCAATGTCCGCATTTACCGATCCCGCAGCACATTTTTCGCTCCTGGGAGATCCAGATGTTTGCTTCCTTGAATCCGACATTAAAAAGTTCGGTGATCGTGCATTTCATCATCATTGGCGGGCCGACGACAATCCCGACCGCTTGGTCCGAATTTTTGATCGGGATGTCGGGAATGTACTGGGTAACCAGTCCGCATTTGCCGCAATAGCCGTCGACCGGGGTATCCACGGTCATAATGACATTGAGGTTTTTTTCCCATTCTTCAAAGTCTTTTTTAAAGAGGACATCATTGGGGGATTTAAAGCCGACTAACAGGGTAAAACTTTTGCAGTCATCGGGATGAGCCGAAAAATAATCGACGATTCCTTTGACTGGTGAAAGACCAGTGCCGCCGGCCACCAGAATAATTTCTTTGCCCTTGTAGTTGGCGATATCAAAACCGTTGCCATAGGGTCCCCGAAGGAACAGGGTGTCACCGATATAATTTTCAAAGATCTCATCAGTAACCTTGCCGACCTTACGAATGGTCAGATCGACCGTGCCGTCGCCGATGCCGCTGACCGAAATCGGGGCTTCGCCAAACTTAGGCAGCGATACCTCGAAAAATTGCCCCGGTTTGACCGCACCGCTGTAGGTCATTTTGAAAGTATACTCGATTTCGGTATGTTTGATCACATCGATGATTTCCGAAAGGAAAGGAAGATAGGGATTATCTGAATTATTTGTATTAAGCGCAGTCGTTGTCATTTAGTTTTCCTCCTTTACGGTGTCATTTACCAAATCATTCAGTTTATTAATGCAATTGGCAAAAGAAATATATTCCGGACAGACATCGTCACAGCGGCCGCAACCGATACACATGTGACTGCCGAAGCGCCGTTTATAATCGTTGACCTTGTGCATCACCTTAAAGCGCATCCGCTGACCCTTATCATTTCGAAAAGCGTGTCCGCCAGCCATATCGGTATAGCCGTCAACATGACAAGAAGCCCAAACCCGCCGCCGTTCGCCGGCCTTACCATTATCGGTGTAGAAAATATCCTGCATGGTGAAACAGGTACAGGTAGGACAGACAAAGTTGCAACGTCCACAGGCGATACAGCGGTTGCCGTAATCTTCCCAAAAGGGAGCGTCAAACAGGGTCTGGGGAACCGTTTCGGGAATCGTCACGACGGTGTCATTGGCGGTGACCGAATCGGGAGTCACCGGAGCCGGGGCTTGCCCAGCCAGAGCGGTATCCAGGACATCCCAGTGGCTGTCGACCAAGACCGTTTGGCCATCAACCTTTATGTAAGCGTCATAGTCGTCGCTTTTTTGGGTGCCCATCGAAACGCAGAAACAGTTGTCAAATGAATTTTCACAGCCGATTAAAATAAATTTGGTCTGATCCCGCAGTCGTTTGTAATAGGTGTCGACAGCACCATTCTCCAGGTAAATCGTGTCCATCCGTTTCAGACCGTGCAGATCACAGCTGCGCAAGAACACAATCGCGCCTTTTTTTGGTGGGTCCGCTTCTTTCATTTCATTTTCAGTAAAATAAAACAGCGTTTCAGAGATCGGCAGTAAGACCTCTTTAAAGGAATAGTCCGATTTTTCGGCAAATTCAATTTCAGCTAGATCGGTGATTTCACCATAACGAATGGTGTCGATGTCAGTAAAGGTGCCATCGCCAACAAACCGCTTGGGGGCATAAATAAGATAATCTTTTGAAAGGTCAGAAAAAATAGCATTCATTTTCTCTGGGGTAGTGTGGTAACCCATAAACAAGTCCTCCTTCAAGTTTCGTGATAGTTTTTGCTAGTAAAGCGTGAAGTCTGCCAAAGGCCCCAGTATTGGGTAGCTTTGACAGACTTTTAATTTATCTTGATGATGTTAAAATTGGTTAGTATTCAAAGTAGCATTAACAGGTGCCATCAATGTGCCGGTCTGATCAAGCATCGTAATGCACCAGTACCGACAATTGTTACATCATGTTGTATGCATCAGAGCGGACACGGCGATAAGCCTGTCCGAGTCTGCAGCATACAACAGATTAACAATTGGTCGGTACGATAGCCTCAGAAAAACCCGATGGTACTTTCAATAAGAAGTCGGGATTAACCCAGTAATTTTGCCATGTCAGCTTCTGGAGTGGTGATTGGTCCGATGTTGTAGTTTTCAACCAGGACGTTTAAGACGTTTGGTGAAATAAAGGCAGGTAGTGATGGTCCCAATAAGATGTTTTTGATGCCTAAAGATAATAATGTCAGTAAGATACAAACCGCTTTTTGTTCGTACCAGGACAAGACCATGCTAAGAGGTAATGCGTTAACATCGCAGTCAAAAGCGCCAGCTAGAGCGACAGCAACCTGAATGGCCGAGTAAGCATCATTACATTGACCCATATCCATCAGTCGTGGTAAGCCGCCGATGGTACCCAGATCAAGATCGTTAAAGCGGTATTTACCACAGGCCAGGGTTAAGACAACCGTGTCAGCCGGTGTTTTTTCAACAAACTCAGTGTAGTAATTACGTCCGGTTTTGGCGCCGTCACATCCGCCAACCAGGAAGAAGTGCTTGATATCGCCAGCTTTAACCGCTGCGATGACCTTGTCAGCAACCCCTAAAACAGTGCCATGACCAAATCCGGTTAAGAGTGTTTTACCGCCATTGATGCCGGTCATTTCCTTAGTTTCCGGGTATCCGCCCAGTTCTAAGGCTTTGGCTATCACTGGGGCAAAGTCTTTTTCTCTGCCAACATGGATCATGCCGGGGTATTGCACCATATCGGTGGTGAAGATACGGTCGGAATAGGATTCTTTAACAGGCATAATACAGTTGGTGGTGAACAGCACTGGAGCCGGTACATCGGCAAATTCTTTTTGTTGATTCTGCCATGCTGTTCCAAAGTTTCCTTTTAAATGCGCATGTTTTTTCAGTTCTGGATAAGCGTGGCAGGGTAGCATTTCACCATGGGTGTAAATATTAACGCCTTTGCCTTCGGTTTGTTCCAGCAATAATTTTAAGTCATGTAAATCATGACCGGTGATGATAATAAAGGGGCCTTTTTCTATTGTTAATGGCACTTCTGTTGGTACCGGGGTGCCGTAAGTTTCGGTGTTGGCTTTGTCCAGTAAGGCCATGCATTTTAAATTGATTTCGCCGGTTTTTAGGACTAGTGGTAGTAAGGTGTCCATACCCAGATCAGAGCCGACCGCGTCTAATGCTTCATAGAAGAAGGCATCGACTTCAGGATCGTTATAGCCCAGAATTGCGGCATGGTGGGCATAGGCCGCTACCCCTTTGATACCTAAAAGGATCAAGGTTTTCAGAGAACGAATATCTTCATTATCGTCCCAGAGTTTAGCCATGTCGTAATCGACGGCGGTAGGATCGAGATCAGCTTTCATCTTGTCAACACAGTCGACCATGATTTTTAAACTCTCATCGTCAAAACTGACGTTGGTAACCGTCGTGAACAAAGCTTTTTTGATACAGGCATTGGTGGCTTCAGTAGCCGCTGTTTTTTTAACGGCCTTTGACAGTCCTATACAGGCGCCGACTAATTTATCCTGGAGACCGGCAACGGGTGCTGTTTTACCACAAACGCCCTTGACCTCACATCCGGTTCCTTTGGCCGTTTGTTCACATTGAAAACAAAACATATCTTTCATTTTTTTACCTCTCTCGTAACTATATTTGTTAACCCGTATTAACGGGGAATAACCTGGTATTAAAGTGCAACTATTTATTAACTACCCTAGAGCAAGGCTGATTAACCATTTCATTTAAAATTTTATTTTTTTTATTCGATAGGGGAACCTTTTAATCGTATGCATTGAGATCTAATATCAATGGGCTAATTAATATTTCGGGATGGGCTATCTTTCTTAACTGAAGATGAGTTCATGATACTACAGTTGATGGGCTTTGGCAGTTGCAAATGCAACGTAAATTAAAAAAATTATTAATTCGATCAGGAATTCCTATCTTTTATTCTGAAGCCGATTGTGATAAGATTTGCTATATGCCTAAGCCTAGTCTACAGAAAAGAGGAACACCATGAGTCTCAAAATGAGCAACCTGCTGGATGTCGAAAAATACCTGCTGCTGGAGCTGGTTTATTTTCATTTACCGACACCCTACAAAAATCAGATTAGCCGGGAAAGCCCGATCAAACTGGACGAATACATTGACCTGGTTGAGCGCTGTGGCTATTCGATTTATCCCGGTTTTATCAGTCGGTCAGCCCATGGCTGCCTCTACAAAAAACGGCGCCAGGCGCATTTTAAGCGGATTTATGCGGCTAGCGATAATCTCGCAGATGTGCTGATTACCGGCTATATTAATGACAATTATGGTCCCTACGGCAACACTGGCAACAAAAATAAAACCAGCCTAGTCGGGCTCGCCCTGGAGGATCATGACAATAATGGGGCAGTCGTTTTTAGCGGTTGTGAACAAATGGATCTGTCCAGTACGGTGCTGGACTGGGGAGACTGTTTACTGGCGTCATTAGGCGTGGTAACCAGCCACCATCACAAGGCGATGGCTTTTTATGACCGCTACATGGCTGGGATTGGGGGTGAGCGTAATATTCTCGGCCACTCCAAAGGCGGCAATCTGGCCACCTACGTGTATATCAACCGCTTGGAGCAAAACACCCATGCCTATTGTGTCAACGCCCAGCCCTATTGCTGGTATACCATGACGGACACGCAGAAGGAAGCCCTAAAGACAGATCGGTTTGAATATATTGTCCATGCCAATGACCCCACCCGCAAGGCCAGCTATGTCTCTTACATCAGCCGTACCGCCCCGCTTAATCGCTACGCGACCCGCCGTTTTATCGATATTCACGGTTTTGCCGAGGTGAACTTTGACGCCTTTGGCAACCTCGAAGGCACCCGGATCATCAGGGAAACCGTCAGCCAACTGAAATCGCGGTTTTTCAATGACTATGCCGCCGAAAAGCGGCTGACCCATGAAGCGTGTATCGCCGGTTTTGTCGAAAAGCTCAATGAGATCACTTCGCTACCGCGGCTCTTTAGTACCGTCCTGGATGAAATCCTACTGGTGACTGAGGCAGGGGGAGCGATCATCTGGCTCCGCGACGCAGACGACCGCGGCGCCTATATTTATCCGCTGATGATTAAGAGTCCCGGGGCGCAAGATCTGTATCAGCTAAAGTTGCGGCCAGGACAGGGCATTGCGGCGCGTTGTGTCTTTGAAGGGTTACCCCTCTATATCAAGGATACAAGGCAATACCGGTTACCAGTTGAAAGCCGCAACCAGAAGCTCGGTCTGACGATCAGCTCAGAAATAGCGGTGCCCCTGGGAATTGACGAAGCCGATGTTTTTGGCGCCCTGGAACTGGTTAATAAACGCGAGGGAATTTTTTCACTGGAAGATTTTGCCCTGGTCAATGAGATGACCCTATTGATGCTGGATACCTTTAAAAAATCCGGTCAGTCGCTCGACGATTACCGGGATTTTTCGCTGCTGCAGATTCGTAAGGGCGGGAAGTCAACCTTTGCGGTGGAAAAGAACGGATATATGGAAAAAAGCTTTGCATCGCAAACTGATAAGAAGGCTTTTCTTAAAAAAATATCGGGTCTGTCTTTGGAGCCCAATGAACGCCTCATTTTTAACCGAATTACCTTTACCCCCGACAAGCAGGACCAGCTTAAGCGCCTGCGCAAACAAGAGTATGCGATGATCTTTGAGAATCCGCACTTGCGCTATGCCAAAATTCGGGTCAATGCGGTGCTAATCGGGCTACTGCTGCAGCTTCGCGAGAACCGGATAAATCTCGATCGGGTAGCTAAAATGATCGGTCTTGATGATAAACTCAAAAGCCCGATCAAAGACCTCAGCGATGCCGAATACATCCGCTTGGAATACGGTATGGCGCGGATCCGACGGCCCAAACTGATCATCGTCAACACCCCACCCTAGGGACTCCGCCCTGCCCTTTATCGGGTTTTGTGTGACCGACTCAAAAAAGACAGCCAAAAGAAAGCCGCTACGGTGGTTGTATTAAGAAACAATAATGAAGAAAGAGGTAAGCAATGATTCATCTAGAAATTCCCGGTCACGAACCGATCGTCGTGGAGCATGTGACCTTTGATTACAACGGCACCCTGGCGGTTGATGGCTATTTGGTAGACGGCCTCAAAGAAAGATTGGTGGCGCTTGCGGACCAGGGCGTCGACGTCTATATCCTCACCGCCGATACCTTTGGTCTGGTACGAAAGCAATGTGGTCATCTGCCGGTGACGATTGAGATTTTTTCAAAGGATAATATTTCAAAAAAGAAGCAGGCCGTTGTTGAAGCGCTCGGTGGCGCGACGAATGTTGCCATCGGCAATGGCAATAATGACCGCGAAATGTTTTTAGAAAGCCGGCTTTCGATTGTCGTGATGGGGAAAGAGGGGTGCTGCGTGCAGTCATTGCTGGCGGCGGATATTGTCGTAAACAGCCCACTGGATGCGCTGGATTTACTACTGAATCCAGAGCGGCTTGTTGCGACGCTAAGGACCTGATAAGCAAGGGGATCTTGGTGAGAAAATCGTTTATATGTAGCATAAAGGGGTAAAACACAAGTTGAGACGCAACAACTGCAAAGTTCGCGGTACTTTCGCGACGATTAATCACTTGGATAAATCGGGGACATCAATAACCGATGTTGCGATATCGGGCGAGATATCATAAAAGTACAGTCCTAAATGGCAAGGAAGTGAGGTGAAAAAGAAAAAAAGACTGGTTTGTACCACGTATCGGACAGCCAGTTGCCGCACAATGTTTGGATGATTTTTGCAACCAAAAGGACAAGCCATTTTCTGAATGTGTCTAGGTGAAACCAAAAATTCGTGATAGGAGAAATGAAATGAAAATTTCAAAAAAAAGCCAAGTCGTATGTTTAGTATTCGTGTTGATGGCAATAAGTTCTTTCTTTGTAACAGCTGCCTTCGCGGAGGAGCTCGTTGATACTGCTGGGACAACGCCACCTTTAGTAACCTTCATCGCTGATGATGGTAATGTAGCAGATTTTACACTGTTAAAGCCACTAAGTGACCAATATAAGATTCCATTTACTTCTGCTCTTCTTACGAGTACAATTAATGAACCCAATTCCATGACAATCGAGCAACTCAATGTTTTATATGCTACAGGTCGATGGGAATTTGTATCGCATACTGTCAACCATCCCTTTTTGACAGAAGTATCAGACACACAATTAAACGATGAATTAAGTCAAAGTCAGCAGTGGTTAATGTCAAAAAATCTAGGAAATGGATATCAGTATTTAGTATATCCATACGGAAGACATGACAGCAGAGTCATGGATGCTGCAATGAAATATTACAAAGCAGCTTTTAACACCGTTCCAAAATTAAATTCTGCACAGGTCAACCCTGCAAGCATCAATCGGATACCTTTGGGGGCATGGACTTCCCCAGGCGAAGATACTGTAGCTTATTATGAAAGTAAAGTTGATGAAGCAATCGCAAATGGAGAATGGCTAGTATTTATGTTGCATCCAGGAGCGGTCAGTTACGGCCATAATAATGCTGATTTAGAAACAGTCATTCAATATATACAATCTAAAAATGTTCCAATTGTTACCATTAACGAAGCAATGCAATATTACACCCCAGTTCCCGTTAATGTCACGGAGGTTACCGTAAGCGAAGCAAACAAAACCGTGATCGCTGGTACTGCGTTTAACCTGACAGCCACGGTGTTACCCGAGAATGCGACCAATAAAGCGGTCACCTGGAGCAGTGATCAAACTGACATTGCCACCGTTGATGCTTCCGGGAAAGTAACAACCCACAAAACAGGAACCGCCACCGTCACTGTCACTACCGCCGACGGCAGCAAAAGTGCCACTTGTCTTGTAAACGTTCAGGCGCCAGTAGATAACATTAAAGCAAGCTACCAAACCCATGTCCAAAATGTTGGCTGGCAGGGTTGGAAAGCTGATGGCCAAGTGAGCGGAACCTCTGGTCAATCGTTGCGCCTTGAAGGGATTGAAATCAACGTTGATAAGCAAGGCTATGATATCGGCATTGCCTATCAAACCCATATTCAGAACATTGGCTGGGAAGCCGATACTGACAGAGGCTGGAAAAGCAATGGTGCAATGAGTGGTACATCGGGTCAGTCGCTACGCTTGGAAGCCATTCAAATCAAACTTAGCGGTGCCGATGCCGATAAATGTGATGTCTATTACCAGGTTCATGCCCAAAATTATGGTTGGCTGGGTTGGGCGAAGAACGGAGATAGTGCTGGAACAGAAGGCTTTGGATATCGGTTGGAAGGCATTAAGATTGTTATGGTACCAAAAGGTTCAGCAGCACCAGGTTCAACAGAACAGCCATTTGTTATAAAATAGCGATGTCAAATTAGATCGCTAGCAGGCGCGCAATATTTTTTGTAATGATGTCGTAAATAAAAAGTTAAAAAGTCATTGAGAGCAAGCGGGACTTGCAGGATTCAATAGCAAGCGCAATGGCTAATTTTAAAGCACCTTCTTTGTTTAAAAAAATGTTGACGGTTTCATTCCCCTTGTGCTATGATCAAGTCAATGAGGAGATAAAATGAGTTGGATTGATTTTTCAAAATTTCAGGTTATTCCTTCGATTCGTCGGTTGGGTGATCTGGAAATTGCCCTAAATAGCGAGGCTCAGGTGATTTTGCTCACCGAAGCCCATATTGCTAATTTGCAGGAGCTGGTCAAACTGGTTCACGCAAAAGATAAAAAGGCGCTGATCAACCTGGAGTTGCTGGGTGGTTTTGGAAAAGATCACGTGGGAATGAAACTATTAAAAAACTATTATCATGTCGATGGGGTCATGTCAACCGACAGCGGTAAGCTGGGGATGGCAAAACAATGTGGTCTCGTCACCTTTCAGCGATTTTTTCTGCATGATTCACGGTCTTTTGAGACCGCACTTAAAATTATTGAGTGTTCCCGGGTTGACGGAGCCGAGCTGCTACCGGCGATCATGGCTCTGGATTGTTATCAAACATTGATGGCAGTGGCAAAGATTCCCTTATTGGCGGGCGGATTTATCCGCGACCGGGAATTAATGGAAAAGATCAAGGGATGTGGTTTTAAGGGCTTGACGGTCAGCGACAAGTCGCTATGGTAGTGTGATTTTTGAGATAGAGAATTATGTTTTTGATTTATATTAAAACAAAATAGAATGTGCCGGATGGTAATTGTGTGAGTCCTGCTTAATAAATGTGATGATTGTATCGCATTTATTAAGCAGGACTTTTTTTAGTGAGAAAAGGGGGTATTGAGGAAGGTAAACAAAAAAATGTAATGCTTCATACTGTTGAGGTCAATAGCAGTTGCCCGCAAAGGTTGAACAATCAAATCGTTCTAAAATCAAAATAAAATTGGAGGTTTCAAAATGGGAAAATATTTACTGGGTCTTGACAATGGCGGCACCATGATTAAAGCGGCGCTTTATGATTTAAAAGGAAATGAGGTGGCAATTTCTAGCTCCAAGACAGCCATGTACCAGCCGGAACCGGGCTTCACCGAACGTGACGTCGAAGAAATGTGGCAGGCCAATGTTAAAGCGATTAAAGGGGTAATCGCCAAAGCCGGCATCGATGGCAGTGAGATCCTCGGCCTCGCCGCCACTGGTCATGGTAACGGTCTCTATCTGGTTCGGGCTGATGGTAGCCAGACCACCAACGGGATGATCTCCACCGATGTCCGGGGTCGCGAATATGTTATTAAATGGCAGAAAGACGGCACCCATGACAAGATCTTGCCAAAAACCATGCAGAGTGTTTTTGCCGGACAGCCCACTACCCTGCTGCGCTGGTTTATGGATCATAAACCCGAGGTACTGGAAGAAACCGATTGGATCTTTATGTGTAAGGACTACATCCGTTTCCGCTTAACCGGCGAAGCTTATGGGGAAATTGCCGATATGTCCGGCTCCAGCTTAATGAATGTCCGAGACGTAAAATACGATCAGGAGCTGCTCAAAGACATGGGGCTGGAAAGCATCTATGATAAGCTGCCGCCGCTGCGTTATTCAGGGGAAGTCTGCGGCACCATCACCAAGGAAGTGGCCGAACTGACCGGCCTGGCCGAAGGAACCCCAGTGGCCGGGGGCTGCATGGATATTCACGCCTCAGCCATGGCAGTCGGGATCACCGATGAAGACAAGATGTGCGTTGTGGCCGGTACCTGGAGCATCAACGAATATATCAGCAAGAAACCAGTGGTCGACAAGGACTTGTTTATGACCTCCATTTATCCGATTCCTGGCTATTGGATGATTTTGGAGGGCAGCCCGACCTCGGCCAGTAATCTGGAATGGTTTTTAACCGAAATCCTCCGGGACATTGACCTCAAAGAGCAGGACGTCTATGAATATTCTAACAATTGTGTCAACTGTGTGGCTGATGAAGATTGCGGTGTGGTATTTTTACCATTTTTATACGCAAGCAATGTTAATATCAATGCCAAGGCCTGTTTTGTCGGACTGTCCAGTTATCACAACCGCGATAATATGCTAAGAGCTGTTTACGAAGGCATTGTCTTTAGTCATAAGTATCATATTGAAAAGTTGCTTAAATATCGTAGCGCACCAAAGAGTATCCGCATAGCCGGTGGGGTGGCTAAATCCCGGGTTTGGGTGCAGATGTTTGCAGATATTCTTGAGTTACCCATTGAAGTCACTGAATGTACCGAACTGGGTGCACTAGGAGCAGCGATCTGTGCCGGGGTCGCCACTGGCGCCTATGAAAGCTTCAAGGCGGCTTCGGATGTGATGGTGGAAATCGCCTTTACCGCGGTTCCCAACCCCGATAAGCAGGCCATGTATGAAAAGAAATACAATCGCTATCTGAAGGTCATCAATGCCTTGGATGGGATCTGGGACGCGTATTAAAGAAGGCAATTCAGCAATTACCAAGGAACGTTATGCATCGCTTCAAGGGGTGAGGGTCTGACCCCTAGGTCATTATCAATCGCCGGAAACGTTGATCTCAAGATAAATGCTTGCAGGCGGGTACTACCCGCCCCCACGAACCGATAATGGACAAATATGTAAAAAAACAGGAGACTAAGAAAATGGATTTAAAACTTAATGGAAAAAACGCCATCATTACCGGGGGTTCCCGGGGAGTGGGGCGGGCGATTGCCCTGGGGCTTGCGGCAGAAGGGGTTAATGTGGTGGTCACAGCCAGAAAATTATCAAAAGAACTATTGGAAGTGGTAGAAGAAGCTAAATCTATTGGGGTAAAAGCCTATCCTTTGGGGGTAAGCATGAATAATCCCGATGATGTGGGGAAAATGATGAAGGAAGCTGAAGCACTGTTGGGAGATCTGGATATACTGATCAATAACGCTGGGATCTGGTTAACCGGGTGGATTCAGGATATCCCCTTGTCTGACTGGGAAGAGACCATCGATGTGAATCTGACGGCGCCTTTTCTCACTTCCCAGTATTTTGCTAAAATCAATCTAAAAAAGAAGCGACCCGGGAGGATTATTAATATCAATTCCCAGGCGGCTTTTAACGGTTCCACCACTGGCCATGCCCACTACGCTGCCAGCAAGGCGGGGATGGTGGCACTGACCATTTCGATGGCGCGGGAGTTGTCGTCCAAAGGGATTACGGTTAACGGCATTGCCCTGGGGGTGGTTGACACCGATATGATTCGGGACAACTTAGAAGCCAACCCTGGTTATTACGAAAGCCGGATACCCATCGGTCGGGTGGCTCAGCCCGAAGATGTGGCCAATATCGTTGTCTTTATGGCCTCAGAACCAGCCTCCTATCTGACCGGCACCACCATCGATGCCACCGGCGGGATGCTGATGCGGTAACTGTAGTCAGCGAATATAAACAGAGTTTGCAACTACAAGCCGAAATGAACTTCTTTACATAATTTAAAGTGACGATTCTAGATTGCTTTGATGCTGGTTTTTGCAAGCAATTTCGTAACGTGTAAGCGAACAATACAAGAAATTGTCGTACGCCCTAGGGGAGAAATTGTTTCTCGTAAACCAGTAGCGAAGTTCACGGCACTTTACTACTCCATTCACACCATTTACGAAAGGAAATCTCATGAATCATTATGATATCATCATCATTGGGGGCGGTATTACCGGTACGGCCATTGCCCATGAATGTTCAAAATATAAACTGACGGCCGCCCTGCTTGAGCGGGGCACCGATATCGGTATTGGTGCTACCAAAGGAAATGGCGGCGTCGTTCACCCCGGTTATGATCCCACTCCGGGCAGCCTGAAAGCGAAGATCAATGTCCAGGGTGCCAATCTTTATCCCAAACTGGCCAAAGATCTAAACTTTGGCATGATCAATCCGGGAATCTTTGTGATCGGTTTTACCGATGCCGATGAAGTGGCGTTAAAACATAAACTGGAGTTTGGCATCAAAAACGGGGTGCGGGATCTGGCCATTATCAATGCCGACCAAATGCGCAACCGTGAGCCCCATCTGGCTGCCAATGCCAAACATGCGCTGTATGCCCCCACAGCCACCGTGGTTGACCCCTTTGAGGTGGCCATCGCCTTTGCTGAAAATGCCAAAGCCAACGGCGTGGCGATTCTGATGAGTCAGCCGGTAACCGCGATACAAAAAAGAAGGGACGGCAGTTTTTTGATTAATACTCCCGATCGGCAATTGTCCTGCTCCTATATCGTCAACGCAGCTGGCAACCATGCTGATAATGTGGCCAGCCTGGCGGGGATTTCCGAATACCAGATGAAACCGCGCCACGGTGATCTGCTGGTGCTAGATAAGGACATGGCCAACAAACCCCAAACGGTGATCTTTCCCTGTCCCAGACCGGATACCAAGGGGATCGCCTGTATTCCCACAGTTCATGGCAATACCATTGTTGGTTCTACCGCGACCATGATGGATGATAAGGAGGCCGTCAACAATTATGCCCCGGGGATTCAGGCCTTGATTGATGGGGTACATAAGATTTTACCGGAACTCGACGCTAGTAAAATCATCCGTACCTTTGCTGGGTTACGGCCAGTGGTGCTGGACAACAATAATGATTTTTTCATTGCCGAGTCCCAAACAGTAAGCGGTTTTATCCATGCCGCTGGGATTCAGTCCCCAGGGGTTGCCGCGGCCCCAGCCATTGCCGAACAGGTTCGCGATCTGCTAGATAATGCCGGACTGAAAATGATCCCTAAATTGGACTATAATCCTTACCGGGAAAAAAGGATCGTTTTTGCTGATCTTTCGATTGATCAACAGGATGCCCTGATTCATCAGAACCCGGCCTACGGACGGATTGTCTGTCGTTGTGAAACGGTCACCGAGGGTGAAATCATCGATGCCATCCACGGGGTGATTCCGGCTCAGACCCTAGATGCAGTAAAGCGTCGAACTCGAGCCGGGATGGGGAGATGCCAAAGCGGCTTCTGTCAATACAAGGTCATCGCCATTTTGAGCCGGGAGCTGGGGCTACCGGTTTCTGATATCTGTCTGGAAGATCGGGGCTCGCAACAGCTCTGCGGACCGGTTAAGGGGGGTGTGAAATGAAACAGTTACACTATGACGTGGTTGTTATCGGTGGCGGTCCGGCTGGGATGGCGGCAGCCCTGAAGGCCAAAGAAAAGGGTGCCACCGTTGCCATTATCGAACGCAACGAGGAACTGGGGGGGATTCTTAACCAGTGTATTCACAGTGGTTTTGGGCTCAGTTATTTTAAGCAGGAGCTCACCGGCCCCGAATACGCTGAGCTGTTTATTAATCAGGTGATAGCTGCTGGTATTGATGTCTATTTAGAAACCATGGTCATCGATTTGTCCCGGGATCGTCAGGTTAAAGCGATGAATCAAGCGGGCATGCTGCTGCTTTGTGCCGGCGCGATTGTGCTGGCCATGGGCTGTCGGGAACGGACCCGCGGTGCTATTAAAATTCCCGGTTCCAGACCGGCTGGTGTACTCACCGCCGGACTGGCGCAGCGGTATGTAAATATCGAAAACCGTAAACCGGGGGAACGCATTGTCATTTTGGGTTCCGGTGATATCGGTCTGATCATGGCGAGACGGCTGACCCTAGAAGGGATGGAGGTGCTGGGGGTCTATGAATTGATGCCTTATGCCAATGGATTATACCGAAACATTAAAAACTGTCTGGACGATTTTGATATCCCCCTGCATTTGTCAACCACGGTAACTAATATTATTGGCCATCCCCACCTGGAAGCTATCGAAGTGGCTAAGGTTGATGAGAACTTCAAGGTGATTGAAGATAGCCGCGAAGTAATCGCCTGTGACACCCTACTGTTATCGATTGGTCTGATTCCCGAAAATGAGCTATCCCAAAAATCCGGAGTTAGTCTGAATCCCCGAACTAACGGCCCGCTGGTTAATGAAGCGCTGGAAACCGACCAGCCAGGAATCTTTGCCTGCGGAAATGTCCTCCACGTTCACGATCTGGTGGACAATGTCACCCTGGAAGCCGAAGCGGCCGGAGCCGCTGCTGCCACCTATGCTCTGCAGCAAAAGGCTGAGGCCGCGGTCGGTGAAAAGAGATTGGCCGAAAATAAGTATAGTATCCCGTTGGTTGCCGGCGAGAATGTCGGCTACACCGTGCCGGCTAAACTGACCAGCCCGACACAAAAAGCTGGCCGGATATTATTCCGGGTACGAAAACCGCTAGAAAATGCCGCAGTCATCATCCAATCCGGCGAGAAAACCATTTTTCAGGGTAAACCCAGAGCCTTTAAGCCTAGTGTGATGGAAGCGGTGCAGCTAAGCCCAGACCAAATAAATGAACTAACGGCTATGTGTGACCAAAATAGTGGAGGGCAACCGATAATCGTAGCGGTACAGGAGGTGAATCAATGAGTCAGAAGCATAAAGCAATAGAAATAGCAGACGATTTAAAAAGGGCAGATGAAATAAAAGTTTGCTGCACCACCTGTCCCCAGGAATGCGTGATTACGGTTCAGCTAAAAAGGGGCGTTTTGGATAGAGTGGCGGGAGAAGGCTGTAAGCGGGGTAAAAAGTTTGCCCAAAAGGAGATGACCACACCAGAAAGAACATTAACCAGTACAGTTATGGTGACATGTGGCGGTAAGGCGGCTCTCTTGCCAGTAAAAACGGCTGCCCCGATCCCCAAAAAAGCCATGACCCTAGCCATGGACGTGATCCGTAAAACAAAGCTTATCGGGCCGTGTCAGATGGGGGATGTAGTGATTGCCAATATCTGCGGCACCGGGGTAGATGTGGTGGCTTGTCGAAGTATTAAGGAGGAAAATCATGCGTGTTAATCTCAGTCAAATTTTAGCGGATGCTAATCACAAAGGATGGGCTATCGGGGCCTTTAACACCCCCAATCTGGAAAGCGTCCAGGCGGTGATCGCTGCGGCAGAGGCCCTAAACCAGCCGGTGATCATCATGCATGCCCAGATTCATGAAAGCCTTGTTCCCCTGGAAGTGATCGGTCCGGTAATGGTGCGGCTGGCCGACCAGGCTCGGGTAAATGTCTGCGTTCACCTGGATCATGGCGAAGATCTGGGTTACCTGCTTCACGCCATGAAAATGGGTTTTACTTCAGTGATGTATGATGGCTCCAGGCTGCCCTATGAGGAAAATCTGGCCAACACCCGGGAAATTGTCCGGGTGGCCGATTACCTGGGGGTATCGGTAGAGGCTGAGCTAGGCCGGGTGCTGCGACCAGAAGGCGGGGGAGCGCCAGACCCCGAAGAAGAAGCCTTGAGCCCGGAAGCATGCTACACCGATCCAGCGCTGGCCAGTGCTTTTGTGGCAGCTACCGGGGTGGATGCGCTAGCGATTGCCTTTGGCACTGCCCACGGCCTTTACGAGGCTCAACCCTGTCTGGATTTTGAGCGGATCACTGCGATTCACCAACGGGTGGAGGTGCCATTGGTGATGCATGGCGGATCGGGTGTCTGTGCCGCCGACTTCCAGAAAGCGATCGCTTGCGGGATTTCAAAAATTAATTATTTTACCTATATGTCGCTGGCTGGTGGTCAGGCGGTCAAAGCTTATTTTGATCAAAACCCCGGTCGCGACCTGCGCTTTGATGAAATTGCCGAGATTGGCCGAGTTGCCATGCAGGCCGATGTGGAACTAGCAATGAAAATATTCCGGGGTCAAGCGGCGGCACATTTTACTAGCACAGGCTTATTGGGGAAATAATTAAGTCAAGACTCAATTAAAGACGCAATTCAAGACATTGAGCATACACTATTGATGAAATCTGCTCATTCAACATATAGGATAAAAAGTCGGTCAAAATTACTTTTGATGCCTACCAATTAATCTAATCAATTAATAGCAGCAAAAAAATCCATTTGATATGATGATCACCTTTGTAAAACGATGATCTCATATCAAATGGATCGATGGTCGCGGTTAACGTCTTCTTGATTTTGCATCGACACGGGATGATTAGCAACATAAAAAGTCAGGCGTTATTTTTTACCATCTGAATCGGCCATAAAATTATGCATATCGGCAGCATTGTTTCTGGCCAGTTCTTCGGCTTCGCTATAAATGCCATCGTTATTGCGCCTTTACAAAAGCTTAGGCTGCTGGCGTAGAATGGTGTTACGGCCGGATTTTTTAGCCTGGTAGAGCAGCTGGTCGGCGGTTTGAATCAATTCACTGATGCTGCTGTAGTGCCATTGGGCAATCCCGCCACTAATGGTCAGATCGATGCGATTATGATAAAAGCGGTGATCTTTGATTTTGATGCGAATCCGTTCGGCAATCTGGAAGCCCTCATCGAGGGTGGTGTCTGGCATCACAATTAAGAATTCTTCGCCGCCGTAGCGCCCCAGAAAATCGCTCTTTCGGAGGTTATCGAGGATGATCTGGACGGTTTCAACCAGCACCTCATCGCCAGCCTGGTGGCCGAAGCGGTCATTGATCGCTTTGAAATGATCCAGATCGATCATAGTGACGGTGAAGGTGTGATAAATGAGGGGTGTGTTGGCATGGATGTCTTCCAAAATGCTAAAGATACAGCCGCGGTTGCAGGCGCCGGTGAGGGCATCCGTATTGGATTGTTCGAGCAGGATCGACTCCTGCTTTTTAAGAATCAGATTGGATTCTTCCAGTTTTTTTAGGATCATTTTGGTTTTGCTAATATCTTTGGCGTTTAAGATATAGCCGATGATGGCTTCATCCTCGCCCCGAAAAGGCGAGATCGAGGCGAGTACAGCGTTGTTCTGGCCGTCGGCTCTGATCACCACGCCTTCAAGGTTTTCCAGATGGGTGGTTTCAGCCAGCTTTTCGCTGATCTCTGATAAGGAAAACCGACAGTCGAAAAAGTCTGTGACTGGTTGGCCGATGACCGCCTCGCAGCCTATCCCCAGAAAAATCCGCGTATATTGGTTGATCCGGCGGATGCTTAAATCCTGATCCATAATGATCAGAATATCGCCGACTGAATCGATCACGTTTTCAAGATATTTTTTACTGACCAGCGTGGATTTTAGCATCAGTGACAGGTCATTAAAGGATTGTGCCAGCTGCCCCATCTCATTGGAGCCAGTGACGGGTATCTCAAAATCGAGCTTGTCTCCGGTGACGGCTTTAATGCTTTTAGTCAGGCGGATCAGCGGTTGGGTGAGGGTGCGCGTCACCAGAAAATAAATCACCACCAAGCTGACCACGGTGTAAGCCAGAAAGATCAGCATCGCCGCGATCCGGGAACCGTTAATCTGACGGATGATGGCGTCATAATTATAGGTGATCGCAATGACCTTCTGGGAGTCGTTCATGCCCCCGGCAAAGGTGTTTAAGTAAATGAATTCCTGATTGAGGAGGCCGGAATCGCCAAAGCTCTGATAGTCGACGCCGCTGCTAATGACCGTGTCGATGATGGCGACTCGGGCGGGGTCGGTTTCTGTTTGACCACTGCCGAGAATGATGCGGTTTTTGTCATATACCCTTAGATCGGCGATAAAGGGATTGTTTTCACGAACCGTTTTTTCCATCTCGCGGTAGTTAAGCTGGGTCACGTATTGAGAAAGGGCTCCTGGCGAGATCCCCACTTCCAGCACATAGCGATGGTCGGCCGTGGGGATATAGCCCCACTTCCTTAGTTCGCCGGTTTTTAAGTCGGTGGTAACATGGGAGATTTCCGGGTCTCGGCCTAAGCGCAGCGCGGTGAGGGTCTGGTAAAAATCAGGCACCGTTTTAAAATCAAGACCCAGGGCAGTGGGGAAGGTGGTGCGGATGATCACCCCGTTGGCATCGATGATATAAAGATCCAGATTATCATTAAAGGCCACCTTGATGGTATCCAGATCGATGGCGAAGACATCACCACCGTGGGCTTCATAGGCGCTCAGAAACAGCTGCAGGCTTTCGGCCATCATCCCGTCGTAATAGGTGGACACCAGCTCATAGCTTTTTTCGGTGCTGACGATGGTATCAACGATATTGATCCGGGACTGGTTGACGGCCAGCTGGCTATTGTCTAAGATGCCATTGCGCATGCTGTTATAATTAATTACCGTAAAAAGAAAATAAATGGGGGTGACGATGCCGACAAGCAAAAGCATCACCGCATATTTGATTGAAAGATTGCGCAGTTTCATGGTTACCTTCCTTTTCGGATACGGGTATATTTTTAAGAAAGCTGTCGTATCGAGATACCGGCAGCAGGTCTATTAATGGATAAAATGAGGACATCATATTATACCATAAATACCTGTTTTATGAGCGTGTATAAAAAAAGAAGCCTTTAATTAAAAAGTTGCCACATAAATGGAAGAACAATGAGTTTTAAACCGAGCAACTAAGCGTTAATCATAAAAAAGCCGGCGGCACCCAAGCGGCTGCCGGCTTTATCAATGAAAAAATGACGGATAAAGGGCGCTGCCAATTATCCCGAAATCTGGCAGTAGGGATCAAAGCAGGCCGACAAATTCTGACATTTCTTTTTATAGGGGGAATGGGCGTGATTAAATTCTGAGGCCAGCAGCAAGGTATCCATTTCCTCGACGCAGGAGATCGCGCCGTTATGAAACTTTAATGACTGGTAAAGATTATTGGCGACCAGACAATCAGACAGGGCGCGGTGGGCATTGGTGTTCTGAATGGCGCATTTTTCACACAGGGCGGTCAGCTGATGATTGAGCACCGAACGCTGCCGGTCTCGAAACAGCTCGCGGATATCGATATAATCATTACTGAAATCATGATCGATATGGATTTTACAGTGATCATACAAGAAATTAACATCCGCATTGACCTTATGGCCAATTAAAATATTGCCACCAACAAAGGACACAAAAGCCTCTAAAACGTCAGCTATGGGACTGGCATCGGCGAGCATGTTATTGGTGATGCCTGTTAGCTTGGTAATATAGGAGCTAACCGGGTTTATCGGTTTGACCAGCATTTGGAAGACTGAGGTGATTTTATTGCCGCGTACCTTGACCGCTCCGATCTCAATGATTTCACAGTTCTTGGGGCTAAAGCCGGTGGTTTCGATATCAATGATCACGTAATCATTAGGAAATGCAACCAGGTTGTTGCCTTTTTTCTCACGAAGTGTTCCATAGGTATTCATTTTTATTCTCCTAACACGTTACTCTCTTTTTTATAGGCTGATAGATTGAGATTGTTATCTTTATAACCAATTAACCGGAGATTATTCATCTCGCTTTAAAGAAATGATAAAAATAAAAAAAAACGCCATTCTGCCGTCACAGCATGGCGTTTCTAAAGTTAAAAAATACTTACTAAAAAAATACTTACTTAAAAAAAATACTTACTTAACCGCTTTGAGGTAGTTAGCCACCCGTTCTTCGGCGTTGGCACGGATATTGAAATAGTAGAAGGGAAAATCATAGCTATGGAAAACGCCGCGGCCAAAGCTGCCGCCGCCTGGTGCATATTGATCGACACTGACCGTGCTGCAGATCAGCACATTTTTGGTGTTATCAACCTGAGCATCGGCAAAGTTCATCACCTTTAAGGGGCTGCCATCGGCATTTTTAACGACCGACCCATCGGCATTTAATTGGAGCGAACCGAGATTATCGGAGGCTGGTGCGACCGTTTCTTGGGTGGTCCAGCTAATTGGGTTGATCACGCGAGCGGTTGGTAAGACCACCCCATCGGTGCCTTCAATGGTGGGTGCCTGGGTATTGTAGGAAATAATCACCCCGGTATCGCCAGAACCGCTGGCAAATTTGAGGTGGGGGTTATCGGCCAGGTAATCATCGGTGATCGAATAACCTAGCACATAGGCAGCGACCATCCGTTTATAGACATCCGGGTGGGCTTTCATATAGTCCGAAAGGATATAGATCATCACGTTAGAACCCTGGGAATGGCTGGCTAAGATAAAGGGTCGGCCATTATTATAATGCTCGATGTAGTATTCAAAGGCGGCGGTGGCATCAGTCAGCGGATAGCCTTTAACAATATCCTGTTGTTCATCGACGTCCATGGCCAGGGTCGAGCCGGCGTCGTCCTGACGGTAGAAGGGGGCAAAAATGTTAGCCGAGCTTTCAAAGGCAGTGGCTTGCCGATCAAAGGCCAGTTTGGACTCCATTAGCATGACGGGATTGTCGATTTCGCTGATAATCGGGTCATCAGCATTGACCTTGGCCCAAGCCGAGGGGTAGAGGTAGAAGACATCGACCTCTTTGGTTATTTCAGCCGGGACATTGAGCCAGTGGGCGCTTTGGCTGTAATCAGTGGGTACGATGGCGTCGGAGCTTTCAGTCTGGGCACCGTCATTTTTGGCGGGGCTGCATCCGGCAACGACCAGACCACCGATGATCACTGCCAGGGAGAGGAATAGCATGCGTTTTCTTTTCATGTTGTTCTCCTTTGATTGTTTTGATTTGAATATAACAATAATTTAGTGTTTTCAGTATAGTGGAAAATGGGGGAAATGTATAGAGGGATAATCGAAAAAATAGTGTTTTTCTTATCGCGCTCACCTATTCATTATCATGTTGCAGGCATTTAAAAGGCCTGTATTGAGAGGGTTATATCGGTGCTCAGAAGGCCAGAGACCGGAACTGGAATAGCTGCTTTTAAGCGAGCGACTCGACTTTTTCAAAGTGCAGTTTTCGCCATAAGAATAGGCCATACAGACAGAGAATAACCGTCTGGACTAAGAGCAGTGTCAGATTGAGAGTAGTTCCCGCATCTAAGGTGATATTGGCAATAAAATCGTGGAGGCCGTGCCAGACAATCACCGGGATAATACTTTTCGTAAGTATTACAATTTCAGCACAGATCAGACCAAACAGTCCGGCAAAAATAATCAGAATGATGACATAAAGGGGGTCGCTGCCGCTGAGGGCGGTAAAGGCATGGCCGATGCCAAACAAGAGCGAAGAGACAATAACGGCATACTTTAGGCCTTTTGCCTGGAGTATTTTAATGATCAAGCCCCGGAAAAATAATTCCTCGTTGATCCCGACGACGGCGGCAAAGATAAATAAAAGACCGACTTGTGAAAGTGAAAGACTCAGATCAAAGCCATTTAGAAAGGGCAGCAGCTCGATCACTAAAAGCGGCAGAAAATAAAGGACAAGTGGACTGCTGTTAGCGTCTGGTTTCCTAAGACCAAAGGCCGCAAAGCTTAGTCTTGAGCGCGCCACCAGCAGTAGTCCCAGTAGTATTGAGAGCAAAAATGCTAGCGTTTGAGTGATCAGCACCTGAGTCTCATTAAACTCAAGAACAACACTGATGACGCCGGCAGCAATGGCAAACAAAATTGGCAGTAGCCCTAAAAGAATGGCGCTGCGCAAGGGGCGACGGCTTGAAAAAAATAGTCTCATGATTGTTCCTCTTCTTTCGTGGTAAATAAATTTAAATAGCCTTTAAAAGTATCCATTAGAATTGTTTCGATTTCTTGATGACTGAATTGACAATGATTGGTTGCCACTAGCGCGGCGATCCCATGGGTTAAAAGCCAAATATCGACATAGAGTTTTTTTGAGTGGTCGTGGTTTAACCCCGTCATTCCGGCAATCAGCTCAATCACTTCTAGATTATCGTCACCAGAAATCATATCCATCGGGCTATCAACAGCAATCGATTCGGACATAAACAGCAGCTTAAAGAGGTTCTTTTCTTGCGTGGCAAAATTTATGTAAGCAAGGCCCATCCCTAAGAAGGGAATGGGGTGATGCATACCCGCCAGCATATGGGTATTAAAATATTCCCCGACTTTTTGATAAAGTGCCGTTTTTAAGTTATCCATGTTTTGAAATGTCCGAAAGAGCGGTTGAATCGAGCAGCCCAGAATTCTGGCAATCTCTCGGGCATTGAGACCTTCGATGCCGGACTTTCGGGTAATTTCCAGCGCCACATCGAGGATGGCGTCTTCTTTGATTTTTATTTTAGGCGGCATGGGATGGGTTCCTTTCACAAGTATGACATGATATGTAACGCGCGATACATATCATCTGATATTTTATATTGTACAGGCTGGAGATGTACTTGTCAATCGAAAAAAGCTCACAAGATAATGTATGAACCCGAATTATTCATAAACCCATCTCGCCTGCAAAAATACCATCAAAAGTGCTATTTTCAGATTGGCACATTGCCAAAACGAAAAATTGTTGGTAAATTGCCGGTTTTGAGAAGAGCAGACATCAGGCAAGCTGATCATCAGCTCAAAATGGGCAGACGAATCCCCGGGACCTTGTTTTTTAATTTTAAAGCTGGGTTTATACGGCTGTTATTATTCGAGTTTGACAAGCAGGTCATGGAACAGATTCAAATATGGGAAACTTGAACTGAGTTTCAGCCAGGTAGATCGTCCGGAACGGACGAGGCGGCCAGCTACTTTGATCAGAATCACACGCAAAGTCAGCATGCGGCTCTTTTTATAGGCTTTTGGCAGCACCAGTCGTTTCATGAAGCTGATCAGATTATAGGCCAATCCGCGGATCAGCAGTTTAACCGCATTGGTCAGGAATGATGAGTGACTCAGCGTATCCATCCCGAAATCAAGTTTGGCCTCCTTGATGAAGTTTTCCATTTGTCCGCGTTTATGGTAGACCGCAATGACCTCCTGGGGGTGAGCCGTCAGATTGGTGACGATAAAGGTGTGTCGTGGGCACAGTTCACCAGCATGGCGTTCAATTCGGCAAACCACACGGCGGGATATGTCCCAGCTTCCGGCCTGATAAGTAAAGTCATGATAAAGATTGTGACTCTTG
>JAHIQT010000216.1 GCA_018903255.1 Bacillota bacterium
TCAATTAACTTCGGAAAGAACCCTATCCTGTCCAGAAACTGACGGCAAATGTTGTCCCCAAATTGCTGGACATGGTGTCAAAAAGAATCGATTGTGTTTTAACTGAGAAAGAACTTAGCAGATTGCTCTTTCTCAGTTTTTTTTGATGGGAGCCTTTAAATCGATACCTCATCGGCAATGCAGTACAGTGCCCTGGCCACGGTGATCCCGTCAACATCACCCAATACCGAAACAAGCTGTTCGGTATTCCAGAAGCAATCCCTTAAGTGAGCCAGCGGACAGGCAATGCGATAATCCGGCAGACAGGCAAAGCCACCGGTGGTGGATCGGCCAATGATGACCCGTAGCGATGATCGACTTTCGATGTGAATTTCATCGTGACTGCCATGGTGGAAAAGACTGATGATCCGGCCGTTCCAGACTTCCTCTGTGCCATCGTTATTCCAGCTACATGTAAAATTCATTGTGTCACCGGATCTTTCTATGACAACTCAGATTGAATGATCAGTTTCACCATGTGATCATCAATCAGGCGTTTTTCCTGCTGGGCACCGAAAATCAGGCATTGGGTACAAACCTTGTTGACCAGTCGGGCCAGGCCGCCGCTGAACTTGAAAATCTCTTCAATGGCGGCAGCGGTAAAGATTTCCCCGGCTTGCCCGGAATACTTCAGGTGGCAGACAATATAAGCGCTAACCTGGGAACAATCCATGTGGGACAGCTTGTACTGAATGTCAATCCGCTGCCGGATGGCGGCATAGGATTGCAGCTGCAGCCGATCCCACAGCTCGGATTGACCCACCAGGATCAGGGCCATGGGGCTTTCGGCATCCATTTTGAAGTTAAGCAGGAAGCGCACTTCTTCAAGCATTTCTTTATCCAGCAGGTGGGCTTCATCGACAATCACCACCGGGGACAGGTGATGGATCCCTTTCATCAGTTCAATCTCACGATGGAGCTGCCGCTTGGAATCGCCCCGGTAAAACTTGGCTTCACAGCCCAGCTGTTCGAGCAGACCTTTATAAAAATTTCGCGGCGTCAGTTTAGAGTCGGCGATATACATCACCAGGTACTTGCCGGGATCCAGGGTTTCTTTGAATTTCCGGACCGTGGTGGTTTTGCCAATGCCGCTGCTGCCGGTAACCACCGCAAAAAGCTGGCGTTCGGCGGCGTAACCGAGACGTCCCAAAGCTTCTTCGAGCATGATCGACGGGTACAGGTTTTCGGGGGGAATATTCCGGGAGAAAGGGGTTCTATCCATGCCGTAAAAGGTTTCAAACATCGGCGGATCCCTCCTTTTCCCGGGTGCGATAACAGATGGCACTGTGAATCGTTTCGTTGCGTTCCTTGTTTTTGATGGCCGCAGCGGTGAGTAATCGGGATTCACTGGCCGGGACTGCGGTCATATAATCCGGGCGTTTGGGTTTTTTGCCAGTGAATTCGCCGATCACCAGTTCTTTGGCAGTAAAGGGTGGGTGGTTGTCGTGTTCAATGGTGACAAAACTTTTATCAACTGGATCAAAGATGACATCCACCTGGTATCCCGTAAAGACCAGTCCCACCTCGTACTTTTTGCCGTCAAAACTGATGCAGCCGGCCTTATCGACCTTGCGGCTCTCACAATGGAGAAAAGCATTGGCCAGCACTTCCGGCGCCACAAATTTTGCCGGCTTGGGATCGTTGCGGTAGATCGTGGCGGGACTCTGATTCTGCTCCAGTGCCGAGTGGCCTTTATTCGCATAGCATTCCTCCACCCAGATGGCAAACAGCTGATTGAATTCATCCAGGCTGCGGCACTTCTCCAGATAGGCTTCCGCCAGAAAACTGTCGACCACCCGATTGAAGCGCTCCACCTTGCCGGTTCCTTCGGGGCAATATGGTCTCGCATAAATCAACTGCACACCCAGCTTGGAACAGGCCCGGGTCATCCACTTATTACGGAACTGTTTGCCGTTATCGAAATAAACTGAATCCGGCAACCCATATTTAAGAATGGCTTTGCGAAAGGCATCCTCGACAATGCTGGCGTTAAGACTGGCGTAAAATTCACCGTGAAGCAGATAGCGGGTCGCATCGTCGAGAAACGCCACCAGATAGATTTGCTTTTTCTTGCCATCGGGACCGATTGGCAGATAGGGGCCATATTTGATGTCTGAATGCCACATGTCGTTGCGCTGTCGGCGCTGAAACCGTCTGGTGGCGGTTCCGGATGACGCATAAATCCGCATGTGCCTCGTGCTGTAGCCTTTTTGGGCCATTTTTTCCTGGAGGGTGCTGCGTTTGATTTCGCCGGGTGAAACGATCCCTTCCCATTCCAGAACCTGAATAATCTGAGCCACACTTCGTCCCGGAACCTCCCGGCGCAACAGGATCGCCTGTTCCAGAACCGCTTGGGGAATGGCATCCTGGTCACCGTGATGTTCTTTGCTTTGGGGTTTCAGGTTGTTGTAGCCACCGTTTCGATAACGGCTCACATACCGTCTGATTGTCCGGTCTGACAGGCCGCTGGCCTGGACAATCTGTTTTCGTAACTGCAGCACCTTCGCTGCATCAAGCCCTTCAGTCAAAAGCGGGGCAATCAGCTGCATCCGATTGGCGGCAACTGCTTCGGATCGTTCCTTGTCTTTCATTCTAAACCTCCTCATGGTCTTTACTACCTGGAGTATAGTGGTTTATCAGTTGGACAGGAATGCCGATCGGGTCTGTACCCACATTTTTGTATTGACCAGCATTCGGACAAGCGCTGGCAGCCACTCGACCTTCCGGTTTAACAGCTTCATGATCCCTTCGAGTGCAGTGCCATGAGGACGGGACAGGTGCTCATGGGTCTTTAAATCCAGCCTTCTTTTGAGGGCGATGATACTGTCCAGAAAATAGCTTGCCAGTTCCGAAAACCAGCATCGCCAACGCAAAACGGTTGATTCATCGACGGCCACACAGCACATCTGCTGACGCATGATTACCGCTTCAATCCAGCGGCTGGCATAGCGCTTAAATGGTACCAGCATATCTGGCAGTTCATGGTGGATTTTCCCGCAGCCCTGGCATTTGAGTCGCCGGATTACCAGGATCTGCTGATCACCGTTTTCGTCAATTACGCTTCTTTTTCGGCTGCCATAGACTTTTAGATCATTCCCACAACAGGGACAATAACTTTTTTCTGCACCCTTAATAAAAAACGCCTTTTTCCCTGTTTTCAATCACCTGATAATCTGTTATAATAACCATAGGTTTTTGGAATGCCATTAAGAGATGATTAGCCGGTGAAGCGTGCATCTTTTAGTGGCATTTTCCTTTCTCTCGATTTCTTATGGTCATTATATCCGTCAATCTCTGGGCAGGCAAGTCCATCAGCTTTCGGGCTTTTTGGGGTAGCTCTAACA
>JAHIQT010000061.1 GCA_018903255.1 Bacillota bacterium
ACCAAATATTACGGCTATGTGGAGGAAAACAAAACTTTTGAAAAACTGGTCGCCACGCTTTTGGTTACCCACACGGCCAATGCGTTTACCGGGGAACTGCCAAAAAGCTGGCAGCCTTTTGTTTCTCATAAGAAAAACGATGTGGCTATTTTTGTTTCCAATTTTATGAATAATATTTACTTGCAGGATCGGTATGATGAAATCGCCACAGAAATTGGCCGGAAGTTGAAAGTCGATGATTTTCTGGCTTCGGTGCCGACTGAGAATTACTTTGAGTGTGACACCTTCGCAGCCTTTGATCTTCATATCATCAAGGCGATGGCCGAAGACCTGGTCAATCGGGGCGCCCCGCTTCCTGAGGAACACCGGGAAATGATCAGAAACCGTCGTGCCCGAAAACACTTTTCCCAAACTTATCAGCACCATTACAAAGCTTTGGATAAGGCCGATCAGCTGGTTGGCGGTATTCAGGCATTTTCACAAGAACTGCTTGAAGCTGGCAATGCCGATAAATTTATTCAGATGTATACCACAAAATGGGAAAGCATTGACCGCTATTACCGCGGTTTTTATACGGCCTATGACAAGATCCCCGGTGATGAGGCATGGCATCAATTAAGAGGCTGGGTTGAAAACTTGTATACCAATGCCTATCTGTTAAAGCTGTCGATCGCCTGGGCGGACACCCTCGAAAAGGTCAGTGGCTGGCATCAATTGGCCGGCGAAAAACAATGGCATTTCTATCAACGGCAGGTCGCTCCGGCGGTAAAAAAAGAAGTAACCGTGGTGATTATCTCCGATGCCCTTCGCTATGAGGCAGGAGTAGAACTTGATAAACGACTCAGTGAACGGGCAAACACCAAATCGGAAATCAGCCCGATGATTTCGGTGCTGCCATCCTTTACCCGTCTGGGCATGGCGGCGCTGCTGCCGCATCAATCCTTGACCATTAATTCAGCTTGTGATGTGCTAGTC
The DNA here is from genome assembly GCA_018903255.1 of Bacillota bacterium. Lineage (GTDB taxonomy): Bacteria > Bacillota > Clostridia > Eubacteriales > Eubacteriaceae > Acetobacterium. Next base: position 976 of record JAHIQT010000061.1, read on the forward strand.
GATGGGATGCCCTGTTTATCCAGTGAACAGCGGGAGAAGATCTTAAAAACTCGTCATCCGCTATCGCTTGTGGCCAGCTATCAGGCGGTGATGGCGATGAATCGGGAGTCGGTCCGCAAGCTGATGACCGGTCAGGAGCTGATCACCATCTATCATAATCAGATCGATGCTCGGGGCGATCATATGGCCACCGAAAACGAAGTATTTACGGCAGTCGATGAGACGGTCAGTGAACTCATAAATCTGATTCAAAAATTGACGGTTGATAAGTCGATTACCAATTACATCATCACGGCCGATCATGGCTTTATTTACAAGCGGGATAAATTGGACGAAAGTGATAAGGTAACCTTAGCGAAACAGTCTGGTGATTTTATCAATAAGCGGTTCATCCTATCCAATCAAGTCCCTGTCTTAAAGGGAACGCTGACCTATCCTCTGGATTACGCCGGCGCTCAGAATAGTGATGTCTTGGTTACCGTTCCCCGCGGTGTGGATGTTTTTAAAACCCCGGGCGGCGGGCAGAACTTTGTCCACGGTGGGGCCAGCCTTCAGGAAATAGTGATTCCGCTGATAAAAGTCAAGACCGAAAAAAGAAAGCAAAACGTCGAAAATGTCGAGGTTGTCCTAACCTCGGTGACCCGCAAGATTAACAACCTGATTGTCTATCTGGATTTTCTCCAAAAAGAAGCCGTTACCGATCGTCTGCGGCCAGCCAGGATTGAAGTTTACTTTGAAAACGCGTCCGGCGATAAAATATCCGACCGGGAAATCATCGTCGCGGATCGAAAAGACCAGGACGTTGATAATCGCATGTTTAAAGAAAAATTTATCTTAAGAAATCGGAAATATTCAAAAGATGAAAAGTACGATCTGGTCATGAAGGATGTCGGATCGGATATGGAAGTGGCACGGCATGAATTTATCATCGATATTGCCTTTGCAGATGATTTTGGATTTTAGTTAGTCAGCGGAAAAAGAGAGGGTATTAAATGAATGCATTATCTGAAAAACTGATCGAAAATTTTGCCGGAAAAATCGTGCGCAAGGATTTGACCAAAAAAATCAAAGAGGGTGCCAATGTCCCCGTTTATGTACTGGAGTACCTGTTAGGAATGTATTGCTCAACCACTGACGAAGAGCTTATTAGCCAGGGGATTACGACCGTGAAGAATATCCTGGCAGATAATTTTGTCAGGCCGGATGAAGCACAGAAGATTATCTCAAAACTGCGGGAACGTGGTTCTTATACCGTGATTGACAATGTTTCGGTAAAACTAAATTTTCGCAACGATGTCTATGAAGCGGAGTTCTCTAACTTGGGGATAAAAAATGTCCCGGTGCCGGAACAGTATGCCTCGGATTATGAGCGGTTACTCTGCGGCGGAATCTGGTGCATTATCCAGTTGGAATACTTTTATGATGAAGGCGACAAAAACCGATGCCCCTTTATTATTCATAAACTGACCCCCATTCAGATGCCAAACCTGGATTTAGATGAAGTTATTCGCGGACGGGAACGCTTTACCAAGGATGAATGGATTGATGTGCTGCTGCGCTCGATTGGGATGGAACCAGACAAATTCAATGACCGGGTGAAATGGCTGTTATTAACCCGGATGATTCCCCTGGTTGAGAACAACTTCAATCTTTGCGAACTGGGACCCCGGGGTACGGGTAAATCCCACGTTTATAAAGAAATCTCCCCTAACAGTATTCTTGTTTCTGGCGGTCAAACCACGGTCGCCAATCTCTTTTACAATATGTCCAACAAAAGCGTGGGGCTAGTAGGAATGTGGGACTGTGTCGCCTTTGACGAAGTGGCCGGGATTACCTTTAAAGATAAAGACGGCGTTCAGATCATGAAAGATTATATGGCATCGGGGTCGTTCTCCCGCGGTAAGGAAGAAAAGAATGCCTCAGCTTCGATGGTCTTTGTTGGTAATATCAATCAGAGTGTCGATGTGCTCTTAAAAACCTCGCACCTCTTCGAACCATTCCCCGAGGCGATGGCCTGTGACAGCGCTTTTTTCGATCGGATGCACTGTTACGTTCCTGGTTGGGAGGTTCCCAAATACCGACCGGAATTTTTCACCAACGACTATGGTCTAATCACTGATTATCTGTCTGAATTTTTGCGAGAGCTGCGAAAAACATCTTATTCAGACATGTTTGACCCTTATTTCAAACTGGGGAATAATCTCAATCAACGGGATGTGATTGCGGTCAGGAAGATGGCGTCCGGCTTGATGAAGCTGGTTTATCCCCACGGTAAATGCGATAAGGAGGGAGTTCAGGAAATCCTCCGACTGGCCCTTGAAAGTCGTCGTCGGGTGAAAGAACAGCTTAAAAAAATTGGCGGCATGGAATTCTATGATGTGAATTTCTCCTATATTGACAATGAAAGCTTTAGTGAAGAGTTTGTCCCGGTACCGGAACAGGGCGGGGGAAAACTTATCCCCGAGGGATTACATAAACCCGGGCAGGTTTATACTGTCAGCCGAGGAAAATCCGGGATGATTGGCGTTTTTAAGCTGGAAACTGAAATGGTTGCCGGCTCTGGCAAATTTGAACGGACTGGTTTTGGGTCGGATCGCGACGCCAAAGAAGCCATTGAAACCGCCTACCGCTATTTAAAGGCCAACAGTCGCAATATTAGCGGCACCATCAGCATGACCACCAAAGACTATCTCATGCATTTACAGGATTTAAACGGGATTGGCATCACCAGTCAGTTGACCCTGGCAGCTTTGGTAGCGCTCTGTTCGGCGGCGATGAAAAAACCGGTGATCAGCAGCCTGGCGATTCTTGGGAATCTCAGTATTGGGGGAACCATTATGAAGGTTGAAGAACTGGCCAATGTGCTCCAGGTCTGCCTCGATAGCGGTGCCAAAAAGGTACTGCTACCGATTGCCGCTACCGTCGATATGGTCTCGGTGCCACCGGAGCTGATGGGTAAGTTTAATCTGATTTTTTACCAGAGTTCGGAGGATGCGGTCTTTAAGGCGCTGGGTGTGGAATAGAATAAGAAATTATCTGAAAGCGTAAAATACAGTTCTCAGGCCTGTGTTTTTTGCTTTCTTTTTTTTGTTTATGCTGACTGAAAATTTTCAAATAAGTATTGATGGTGACTGGATAGAATTTGACTAAAAGTTTTCAAGAAAATGAGTAATAAGTTGCATAAGTATCAATAAAGAAGTATAATTAAACCAGAAAATATTTTAAATGAACAACTTCTGTTTTATTGAATAAAAAAAACACCTTGTAAGGTGCTTGTCTTAAAAAAGGTGGATTGCTTGACGGTTACCACCATACCCCACGGCGACCTCGTTAGAAGTGCCTTATCTTAGAACTACTGATGGATATTGATAAACTTACACTAAATCAATAAATTATCGATGGATATTGATAAACTTACGCATTAGTAATTCTTCTTGTCGTAATTGTATACGATTAAAAATGCATTGTCAATCTGTTAAGGAGAAAAAATATGATAAAATATCGGCTGGGTTTGGATATTGGCATTGGTTCAATCGGTTGGGCAATCATTTCGGGCGACTCAAAAGCGGCGCGCATTGAAAATTTTGGCGTGCGGATTTTTGAATCAGGAGAACTGGATCAACTGGGAAAAGATCGAAAAAGTCAGCAGCGAAGAGGCTTTCGGGGAACAAG
>JAHIQT010000062.1 GCA_018903255.1 Bacillota bacterium
ATAACCTATCCAACTTGCTGTTTTATGTAATAGTATATCATATCGGGAAGACGAGCGAACACAGTGCTTCCGCAACCGTCGGATAAGTGGTGCGTGACACAGATTCCGGACGCTTCGTTTGTCATACCCATTAAACGGTGAGATAATTAGAAAAAGAAGAAGATAGATGAATCGATTCCTGGGGTTTAGAACGGGGCATCTGTAAAGCCTTGATCTTAGCCTTTTGTATGGATTTGAGTTTTAAAATAGGAGTGAATACTGGTGAATATAAGGAAAGTTACAAGCAATAAGAAAGCATATATCGACTTGCTTTTACTGGCTGACGAACAGGAAGACATGATAGACAAGTATCTTGAGCGTGGGGAAATGTTTGTTCTGGACGATCATGGCGTTAAAGCCGAATGTGTGGTTACTAAAGAGGCAGACAGTGTTTATGAACTTAAGAACATTGCGGTTATGCCCGATTGTCAGCGAAAGGGATATGGAAAAAGACTGATAGATTTTCTGTTTTTTCATTACAGCGATTGCAATACAATGCTTGTAGGAACGGGTGATGTTCCTTCGGCGCTCTGTTTTTATCAGAAATGTGAATTTACAGAATCATATCGGATACAAAACTTTTTTACGGACAATTATGACCATCCAATGTTTGAGGAGGGGACACAGCTTGTTGACATGGTCTACTTGAAGCGAGAGCGATGAAGGATTATTATCCTGATTATCGCTAGTTATGGCCTCAGCGCTTATATTTTTTGGGGCTAAATGCATCGTCTATTACAGTACCTTGCGCTAAGGCAGACCCAGTCAAGCGCTATTTGGCTGATCATGATAGGCTATCAGTCAAGGCGCTGCTGCAAGGAGAGTATGAAGCCATTCCCCAGAACGACAAGCATGGAGGTATGGCTGAAGCTGACAAATTAGCGTTCAAGTTATCACAGAATAATGATAGGATTGTGAAAAAACATGTTAATTGATGATCGTTTATAGGACGAAATAATTCGGACGGTTCTCTCACAATTTTTCAAAAGAACTTAAGGAGCTGGAATAACAGCTTCCGTAACATTTTTGGACATACGTGACATACAGGTGTCATGTTTTCCATGATAAAATGGCGGCAAAAACCAAAGGAGAATATTTAAAATGAAATTAGAAGGCGTCGGGGTATTTGTAAAGGATATGGCTACCATGATCCGTTTCTATCGGGAGGTGTTGGGGTTTGAAATTACAGAAACAGAAGACACCAGCAATGTCTATTTGGAAAAAGACGGAACGCTGTTTCTTTTCTTTGGCAGACAGGATTTTGAAGCGATGACCGGGCGCAGGTTTGGCTATGCACAAGGTGTCAATGGACATTTTGAAATTGCACTGAGTGTTGAAAATTTTGATGAAGTGGACAGGACCTTTGCTGAGATTACCGCAAAAGGTGGCCAGCCGGTCATGCCGCCAACAACAGAGCCTTGGGGACAGCGTACCTGTTATATTGCTGATCCGGAGGGAAACCTGATCGAGATTGGTTCTTTTATAAAAGGCGAGGATTAAGCTTGTAAACTTGAGGCAATGAGCAAAGTTAATTCATAATGATACCTTTAACACAAAAAATGGTTTTTAGTGTTAAAGGTATCATGACACGTATGACACGGGTATGACACGGGGACGTTTCGGGACCTGTGAAAAAGTCAGAAAAACCATGACATTTTGATTAAGCGAGAATAAAAAAATAACCCTGTATGATATACTTTATGTGCGAACAAAAGAAACCAAACAGGGGGAAAGTTATGCTTCAATTAAAATCAAAATCAAAACAATCATCATTCCATTGCTTATTATACAATAAAATTCCAGATAATCATATCTTAAAACAGATAAAAAAAGTTGTTGATTTCAGCTTTATCAATGAACTATTGAAAGATACTTACTGTGAAAATTTTGGACGTCCCGCCAAAGAACCGGAATTGATGTGCAAACTGCTGTTTCTACAGCATATCTACAATCTTTCCGACGAAAAAGTGATAACAGAAGCCAGTTTTAACCTGACCTATCTCTATTTTCTGGACGTCAATCCCGAAGATATCTTGCCTGAGAGAAGTCTGCTATCGAAATTTAGAAAACTGAAACTGGGCGAACAGATGCTGGATGAGATCATTATCGAAATCGTCCGACAATGTATGGAAAAAGGTATTCTAAATGATAGCAGCGTGAGCATTGATGCCACCCATGTGGAAGCTAACACCATCAAAAAAACACCGGAACGGTTAATGAAGCACCTGGCCAGAAAGATCATAAAAAGCTATCAGGAAGAAACGAAAAAAGAACTGGGAAATCTACCGGAAGTACCAGACTACAAAGAAATCAGCGATCATAAACAGGCTAAACAGGTCATGAAAGACTACTTGGAAACGGTGATTGAAACAGCCGAAAGCAACTCAACCACGGTGACCCCAGAAACAGCCCAAATGATTGTAAAAGCAAAAGAAATCCTGGATGAGCCTAAATTTATGAACCAGACTGGAATCCGATCACTGATCGATGAGGATGCCCGGGTCGGTCGAAAAAGCAAAACTTCCAACTTTTTCGGTTACAAGGTTGAATTCATTATGACCACTGATCAGAGGATCATCACAGCCGTGCGAACTGCGAACGGAGCCTATGTGGATGGAACCTTGATTGAAGAACTGCTAAGTGATACCCTTTCAAGTGGGTTAACAATCAATGAGTTTTACGGAGACAAAGCCTATTTCAGAAAATCTATTCTTGAGAAGATTGAAGAGCTGGAAGCCCAATCTTACGTTCCAGTCAGCAGCTCAGCTTATCGTATTGATGAAAGTGAATATTCCTATAACAAAGATTCGGATCAGTGGTTCTGTAGCCAGGGAAATGAAACCGTCAGCCGAAAGTACTTCAAGCGAAACCGGAACGATGCAAAAAGTAGTATACAGGAAGGCTATCGGTACTACTTTGAGAAAGAAACCTGTAGAAGTTGTCCAAAACACGATGACTGTGCCAAAAAAGCAGTTCGAAAAATACTCTATACTGGGATCAATACATTAGAATTCTATGAAATCTCACAAAATCAGAAAACTGATGAGTTCAAAGAAAAATATAAAAAGCGAGCCAGCATTGAAGGTAAAAATGCTGAGCTCAAGCGATTCCATGGACTTGGCCGGGCAAAAAGCTACGGTCTGGTTTCGATGTCCAAACAGGCAAAGCTGGCAGCCATTGCAGTAAATTTAAAAAGAATAGCGGCCATCATGACCGCTAAATCTTCCTGTTTTTTTGAAATGTTTGTAAAAATTAGAATTCATTTCGCATTCTTGCATTCAAATTTTGTGAATTCAGTAAAAGAGAGGCTTTTTTCACAGGTCTCGGACGTTTCGTTTGTCATGCCCCGTATTTGACAATTACCGATATTAAAACAAACGAGGGAGAGGGAGAAAATTAATGAAAAATATTTGTATTTATGGAGTTGGCGGGGTTGGTGGATATTTTGGAGCAAAAATGATCCAAAATAACAGCAATAATCATTATCATATCAGTTTGATTGCCCGGGGCAATCACTTGGATAAAATTCAAAAAAGCGGATTGAAATTAATTGGTGAAAATGAAACCGTCATAGTACATCCGGATATGGCGACCCAAAATATTCTTGAAATCCCACAACCCGATTTGGTTTTAATGTGTGTGAAGTCATATGATCTGGTAGCAGCGGTTCAGGATGTGAATCGTGTCATGACAGCGGAAACGATTATTCTACCGTTGCTGAATGGCATTAATATTCCGGAAAGAATAAGAATCGACACTGATAAGGGGGCTGTTTTGCCGGCCTGCGTCTATGTTGGAACCCATGTAGCGGAACCTGGGGTCATTAAACAAAAGGGTGGGAATGGGCGGATTATTTTTGGAGATGATCGAATCAAGGGTGCAAAGGCGGCTGTTCAAACAGCGGCGATCCTTAAAGAATTGAGTATTAACTGTGATTATTTGCCAATTCCTGATTTGGAGATTTGGACAAAATATTTGTTTATTGCGGCTTATGGAATTGTGACTTCAGCAACGGGGAAGACATTAGGGGAAGTTTATGAGAATAATCAGTTAAAGAGTCATGTGAAAGCGATCATGACCGAAATTGTCGAATTAGCTTCACAGAAAGGGGTCGAATTTGAAGAAATAGAAATCATGCGTTCGCTGGATAAGGCAAAATCATTTCCATTTGAGGCAAAAACATCTTTTCAAAGAGATTTTGAGAGCCCGTTAAAGAAGAACGAAAAGGAGCTATTTGTCGATAATCTATTGGCGATTGCGGAAGAATTCAAGGTGAATGTGCCGATGATAAAGCATTATAATTTGCTGCTCCAAGATTGTGTGCAGTAATAAAATAGGCTGGCATAGCCCGAAGTGATAGTTTTTTTTGATTTTTCTGAGGTAAAAGCCAGGATGGCGGTCTGGAGAGTTATTTAAAAATCCGATGGAGCGATGAACATCTTACTGATGTGCTGAGCTAGAACAGTGAACACCAGAATATGGGAGAACTGTCTGTTTAAAAAGAGGGGAATAAACATGCCGAAAACGAGAAAGATGCTCAGTGACTGGAAGGCTCCGTATATTCAATCGCTGATGTCGTTAATTGAAACCCAGAGTAAAGAAACCCTTGCAAACTGGGCGATTACTTATTGTGAAGCGGTGCTGCAGCCATTATGGGAGCGGGACTACCCGGATGATCTGCGACCACAGCAGGCTTTGAAGGCAGCTCGGGAATGGTTGTCAGGGACAATTAAACTGCCCCAGGCAAAAAAGGAAATCCTTGCCTGCCATGGCGCGGCCCGTGACGCAGAGGGAAATCCGGTGGCGCAAGCGGCGGCCCGGGCCATCGGTCAATCGGCATCGACCATTCATTCCGCCCGGCATTGTATCGGTTTGGCTTTTTATGGCGCCTTGGCCGTCGCCTATGATCAGCTCGGGACAGCGGCAAGCTGGGATGAAATTGAACAATGTGCCGCCGCAGAGTGCGGTCGTATCGAAGCCGCTTTGCGCAGCAAGGCAGTGGAGCATGAAAAAAACCCGGCAGAAATAAACTGGAATTGCTAAATAGGACAAAGCGTGAAAAAGTGGAACAGGTGGGAATGAAGCAAGAAGATCTTCGGGAACTGGCGGGCAGTATCCCCTTGTCATGATTAAATTACTGGAGGTATTGAAAATGATGAAGACCGCTGTCATTTATGCAACTAAAACCAAACATTCAAAAAAATTGGCAGAAGCGATCGGTTTATTTTTGAATATTAAAGTCCAAAATATCACTGAGAATCCGGCCTTGCATGATGTTGATTTACTTTTTATCGTTGGCGGCATTTATGGTGGTGCCAGTATGCCAGCGCTATTGACCTACATAAAAACGATTGAGGCACCCGTACCCAAATATGCGGCACTCGTAACAAGCTGTGCTTCAGGCAGTCAAAGGCAGATCACAGTTCGCAATATACTTGAAGAAAAGGGAATAAAAGTTCTTGATGAATTTGTTTGCAAGGGTAGGATATTATTTGTTTCCGCAACCCATCCAAACGCTAAGGATTTACAAGAAGCAACCGACTTTGCACAAAAAATTGTAGCTGGGGTCTAAATAGGTCTTGTAATTAATGAATGTGTGTAACAGGATTTAGATTGGGTAATTAAATTTATCGCTACAATAGCTTGCGGGTGCAAAGCATTGGGTAGAAAAAACGGGTGATTGAATCTAGGCTGATAGACATGCGCTGGTAATCTATTATTAATAAGCAAGGAGAAAACAATGAAACGCGTGGCGATTAGTTTAATGTGTATGGTATTATTGCTTTTTGGTGCGACGGGATGTAGTCAATTATCTCAGGAAGTCAAACAAACAGCGGACGATCTCTATGCCGCTAAGGTGGAGTTTGTCGGAGATAATGCTGCCGTTTATGCATTAATTCAAAAGACTGGCTTGGGAAAAATAAAAGATTACACCATCCAGCTGGAAACCAGTCAGGAACCCTATGGGCTGATCATAAATATTGCTGAAAAGGATGGCTCTTTTAATGAAAGTGATTTTGTGCCATCGGCGATTCAGTTACTGGGTTTAATCAAGAATCTGGATTATGTCGAAGTTAATAATGGTGATGAGCAGTTTAAAATGTCTAAAGAAGAAGCATCGGCGTTGATCGATGAGAATGTAAAAAACCTTGGTGAATCTAAGGAAAAACTAAAATCCATCATCGTAGAACTTACAAATAAAGAGATAAAATCCGATTTTTAAAAAACACGGATACACAGTTCAGACAGAAAATATCGTAGTCAGAGGAGGCATTCCGCTGACCAATTTCAGAATGACAAAAGCTGTTTCTGACAAATAAATGCAATCAAAATTGGGAAGGATGATTTTGCTATGGCGGAATCAAAAAATAGTTTTATTACAGATTATACTGGAGAATATGCGGCATACCGAACGAAAACGGCTCCTCGGCAGCTATGAAACATCGTTAAACATTGGCACTGGAGAGTGAAAAAAATGAACATTGGCAAGATGATGGTAGAGCTAGCATTGAAGCGATGAGCATAACGGACAAAACGTCTCTCTTGTCATGTTTTGAAAAAGATATTGTTCATTTTAGATATTGGAATGCAAATAGAAATAAATTATAGTCATTCAAAAGGGGATGATGAGAGTGGAATTAAATTCATCAGATGAAGATTGAAAAGTCCCATAATAAAACGAAGGAGAGGAACAACAGATGGACACAGTTGAGCGCTTTGTTAAAGCTCAGGAAGAAATCTATCAGCAGGCACTAACGGAAATAAAAAATGGTCGCAAGCGCAGCCATTGGATGTGGTATATTTTCCCCCAGCTTAAAGGGCTGGGCAGGAGCGAAACGGCTCGGTATTATGGAATTGAGAATTGGTCTGAAGCCAAGGCGTATATGGCGCACCCACTGCTGGGTTCGCGCTTGCTGGAGATTTCCGGGGAATTACTGAAGCTTGAGTCTCATGATGCCACGGCGGTATTTGGGCGACCCGATGATCTGAAGCTGAAATCGTCAATGACCCTCTTTTATCTGGTTGATGGCAATCTGACCTTAAAGGCGGTGCTGGATAAATTTTTTAGTGGTCAGTTGGATGAAGTCACCGCTACTCAATTAGATAAGAGAGAATTAACCGATGAAACTGAATGATTTTGAGAAGCATATCGACGAAACGATCCTTGACCGGGGACATGATTATTATGACGAGCGAAGAATCAGCGAAATTGTCAAACTGGGAGATCAAGAGTATCTTTTTACAGTAGAGGGTGCAGAGGCATATCAGGTGACTGTCAAATTCGATGATCAGGGCGAAATTACGCAAACGGGTTGTGACTGTCCCTATGATTTTGGGCCAATCTGCAAACATCAGGTGGCGGCCTTTTATGTGCTAACCGATGTTATTGATAACAGACAAAGCGAAGGCCATAAGATTGAATGGGGAATCCAACAGTGCTTCCTTAGGGAGGCACTTGATAACCTCACAAAAGAACAATTAATTACGATTATCATTGAGATGGCAGAAAAGGATGAGATCGTAAAAAGCAGTCTGATGATGCGATATTCAAAGGGAAATCCACGACATGAACTACAAAAATGCAAACGGTTGATGGAATCGATTGTCAGAAAATATCAGAGCCAGAGCGGCTATATTGAATATCGGGAAGCCGATGAATTTGCTGATGAAATGGACGCGCTGCTGGAAGTGGCAAGCGATACCGAAGATCGTTGCCTAGCGATGGATATTGCATCGATGCTGCTTATTGAGGCGGTTGAAGCGTTTCAATATGCCGATGATTCAGGTGGAAGCATCGGTCGATTAGTATCAGCGGCCATCGACACAATCGAAACCATTGTAACCATTGTAACTGACAATACGGAGCTTGATATTGGTTTAAAAACTGAGCTATTTGAGAAGCTTCTTAAGCTATCTGATGAGAGCGCTTTTGATGGGTGGGAGGATTTTAGAATAGATCTGCTTCAAATCGGAATTGAATTTGCCGAGGTTGAGAGTCTGCGAAACAAGCTCAATCAGAAAATTGAAGCGATGATCGACAAACACGCTAAAGATTCATACCAGCGATACGCTGTTGAAACCTTACTGGGGCTCGAGTTGGAAATAAAAAGCCGCTATGGTAGAAAAGCAGAGGTCGATGAACTGCGCAAGGTTTAAAGGATAAGATGAGAAAGTAAGGGCTTTGAGTCTCTTACTGGAAACGAAAATATAAAGCCAAAATGAATGCTTGGGGTCAAGTTTTAATAGGGTCTGAGTAAAGGAGGAATTTAAGATGAACAAGACAAACACAGAGAAAGCAATTAAAGAATTGACAATGGTATTGATGTATTTAACACGGTTTAATGAAAGTGATCGCTTTGGCTCATATCTGGATATAAGCTGGAAAGGATATGACTTTAATGTTATTAATGAACTGGATGAGGAAGATTATATCAGACAGGGAAGTCATCGTTCCAAGTCGGTAGCAATTACGGAAGAGGGGATTAAACTAGCACAAAGCCTGCTGCATAAATATAGTATTTCGGATTGGTGATAGAGAAACTTAATCCGAATGAGTTTGTATTATTTAGGCATGGTGCAGACACAAAAGAAAGTGGACAGCAGGAACGCGAAAAAGAGTGGACAGGGGGAACCGAGAGTTATTCTCTCGCTGAAAAAAATGGAGTTGCGACATTAATTGTTGAGACCGATGTTCCAAAAGAACAGGAAGAAACATTTAATTTCAGGTTTCCCAGAGCGCCCAAAAGATTGACTTTATAGATTTCTTTTCAAATAAATCATATCAACTAATTGTTGCCCATCTTCATACATAGGATGGTCGTAATTATCGATAAAAAAGTTTTTTGCAACATGTGATTTTACAAATCCACACCTTTCGTAGAAACGGAGGATCGTAGGGCTATCGCCCGTTCCAACATATAACTCACTACCAAGCTTCCGATAGTAATCAACAATAAAGGAAATTAGATTTTGCCCATATCCTTTCCGTTGATATTTAGGAACGGTAACAATATTCTTGATTTCAAAAATGCCTGGTTGCTCTTGTGTAATAATGCAAATTGCCCTAATATCATCATCACGCAAGGCAAACATATCGCCACGATACAAATATTTTTCTATCATACTTATCTGCTCATCTGCAATAAGTAGTAAGTCCATATATTCTGTTTTAGCGCGATCATTGATTTTAAGAATCTCCATTTGCTATTGCTCCTCACCTATTTATCACTTTAAAATCTATAAAATTGGTATTGCATCAACAATATTCATAAAAACATAATAAATCTGTCAAAGCGCATGAAACCATAGATTTCAGCGATTTCTCAATTTCACCCATTGTGTGAGATTAAAAGAATAGAAAAGAACCCCAATTTCTGATAAAATTTAAGTGACAAAAGCATCAGCGAAAAGGAGTTAATTCAATAACAAGTTTAAACGATTATGCAGTAAATTTCAACAAAAAGTTGAGCTAACTAGTGAAGCCTTGGAGTTTGCAGAAGTGTCCTCCCGATGGTGATCGCAGCGCTTTTCATACTGGACGGCGGCGGAAACGCCTCGCAAGATGTTGAGGAAGTTAATCGGATAGGAAGGGCAAAGGCTGGGGTTGGACAAGATGGTCGTAGAGCGGCAGTTAAAGGGATGTGCATGACGAATCAAACCACGCCGCTTCAGGTTTGAAACTTATATTTTAGATTATCCGGCCGTTAGGTTTTCTTCTTGCCATCGTCGATAATTTCGATCTCTAAATAATCAAACCAAATCGATTCGATAAACTGGTCTTCACGAAAAGTTGTCTTAGAAATCTGATTGAGTTCTTTTGTATTCTTGTCAAACCACATTGGTTTTTCCAAATCAAAGTCATGGCAGAAGGTCTCTAAAGCAGCTTGGATTTTATCATGTATAGGCAAGGATTTGTTATCAATTTCGATAACTTTTTCTTCCGAAAATTTGTTGTGTTTCATGAGTTTTCCCCAAAGTCGAAACATATTTTTTACCTCTCGTTCATTAATGTGCTAGTGCATCCGGATAACATTGTTTAAATACCTGTAAAATGGACATATCTTGAGTATAAGGGCTGGAGAGGGAAATGTAAAGAAGATTGGTGTTTTCAATTTGGAAATGACACCGTGTCGTTTTGTTGGTCATGCCATCACAAATGTGATAGTGCCCAAATAGCAGAGAGATAAATCAGAAACTGTAAGATGTTTTAGGTCGCTTGGGGCCTTGAGTGAAAAGAGAGAAGTGGTGATAACGATGGGAAAAAATGACATCGGTTGGAATTTGGAAAATAGTTACGCAGAGTTGCCAGGCTTATTTTATACCCCGCTTAAATTAGAGACAGTCAGTGATCCGAAACTTGTTATTTTGAATCAGCTTTTGGCAAAAGAAATGGGGTTGAACCCTGAAGCGCTGATGAGCCAGGCCGGGATCGATATCTTAGCCGGCAAGGCCTTACCAGCAAATGCTAAACCGATCGCCCAGGCGTATGCCGGTCATCAATTTGGCTACTTTACGATGCTTGGTGATGGTCGAGCAATGCTGATTGGCGAACAGATCACACCAGCCGGCGAGCGCTTTGATATCCAACTTAAAGGATCAGGAAAAACGCCTTATTCGCGCAGCGGCGATGGCCGCGCGGCGCTAGGACCAATGCTTCGGGAATACGTGATCAGTGAAGCGATGCATTATCTGGGCATTCCGACTTCACGCAGTTTGGCAGTTGTAACAACGGGCGATCCGGTGTATCGCGAAAACCCTCTCAAAGGGGCTATTTTAACGCGCGTGGCGGCCAGTCATCTTCGGGTCGGTACCTTTGAATATGCATCGCAGTGGGGGACCACCACGGATGTCAAAGCGCTGGCCGATTATGCCATTAAACGGCATTTTCCGTTGATTCAATCAGAACAAAATGTTTATCTTGGGTTATTAGATCAAGTCATTAAAGCGCAGGCGGAACTGATTGCGAAATGGCAGCTGGTGGGCTTTATTCATGGGGTCATGAATACCGATAATGTGACCATCAGTGGCGAAACAATCGATTATGGACCCTGTGCCTTTATCGATCACTATGATCCGGAAACGGTATTTAGTTCCATCGATCAGCAGGGACGGTATGCCTATCGGAATCAACCCAATATTGGCTTATGGAATTTGGCACGATTTGCCGAAACCCTGATTCCGTTAATCGATGACAATCAGGAACAAGCTGTCAAAATAGTCGAAGCATCACTGCGAAAATTTGTTTCATTATATCATGCGGCGTGGCTCCAGGGAATGCGATTAAAACTGGGGATTATCAGTGAAGAACCGGATGACGAGCGGCTGATCGCTGAGTTACTGGGATTAATGAAGCAGTATAAAGTAGATTATACCAATACCTTTGTTGATTTAACGCTTGATCAAACCCAGTCGTCTGAATTATATCAAAGTGATGCCTTTAAAGATTGGCTTAACCGGTGGAAAGCCCGTTTAGAAAGACCGGAGCAAACCAATCAAGACATCAAAAGTTTAATGAAACAAGCGAATCCAGTGGTTATACCAAGAAACCATCAGGTTGAAAAAGTCTTGCAAGCGGCTAACGATCACGGTGATCTTAAGCCCGTGGAGCAGTTAGTAGCAGTCCTTCAAGCACCATATGATTATGCTGATCTAAATAAGGAATATATGACGCCACCAGAACCTTCGAATTATCCCTATAAGACCTATTGCGGGACGTGATTTTGAAATAAGGTGCTATTAAAAAAACAAGTGAGTGATGGGTATGACAAGCGAAAAGGTTCTTGTCATGCTCGGACGAAAAAGACCTTGCCAGAATATAACCAATTCTGGCAAGGTCTTTTTACTAATATCAATGTTTTTTATTGTTTCGGTTTAAACGGGCAATCTGATAAAATTTTTCTTTTTTCTTTTTTAAATAGTTCGCTTTATCCTCGAAATAGTCGTTCTCGCGGGTCAGATTCAGATAGGCTTGCCAGCGCTGCTCAGATAATTGACCAGCTTTAATGGCAGCATAGATTCCGCAACCGGGCTCGTTGGTATGCTTGCAATTGCGAAAATGACATGTTTTGAGGTAAGTCTCGACATCGCTAAAGGTTCGGTCAAATCCTTCTGTAACATCAATCATTCCAATTTCACGCATTCCCGGTGTATCGATTAGCATGCCACCGTCGGGTAAGCGGATCAATTCTCGTCTTGTGGTGGTATGGCGGCCCTTGTCGTCATTTCTAATTGCTTGAGTATCGAAGAGCTGGCGACCGCTTAGCCAATTGATCAGGGTTGATTTTCCAACTCCGGAAGAACCGAGCAGTGCGACAGTCTGACCAACTGCCAAATAAGCCATGAGATCCTGATAGCCTTCATTTTTCAGCGTCGAAATACCAAGGATGTCGACGCCGATAGCGACTGCTGCCACAGCTCTGAATTTGGTCAATAGATCGTCAGTCAAATCGATTTTTGTCAGGACAACCACCGGAGTCGCTCCACTTTCCCAGACCAGGCTCAAATAGCGTTCCAGCCGTCGGAGATTAAAATCATTGTTGACGGACATACAGATAAAGACGGTATCAATATTGGCTGCGATCACCTGTGCGTCACTCGATGAACCGACAGCTTTACGAATAAAGGTGCTTTTGCGGGTGAGTTGATGAACAATAATACCATTGCCATGGTCTCCCGATTGACGATCGAGCATCACAAAATCACCGACAGCCGGATAATCTGCTGCGTGAATAACCCCGTAACGCAGCCGCCCCGACAGTTCGGCAAAGAATTCGCCCCATTCTGAAATAACCTGGTAGATGCCCTTTGACTGTGAAAGAATACGACCGACAAAAAGTTTTGGATATTGAGCAGTTTCCAAACGTAAAGCTTCGCTCAAACCGTAATCTTTCAGATCAATCCTACTCATTTTTGCCACCTCCGGCGCCGGTTAGGATCTGCGTCATTTTTTCTAGTGGGAATGGCGGACTGGACAAAGGGGTCACGGCGATAGACATTAGTTTAATGGGGTTGTCATCGGCGGCAATCCGGTTGGAGCTAAGGTGCCCACAGCGCCGACAGCGATGAATAATCGCCCATTCCTGATTCTTGCGAATCCAGATGCTGATGGGTTCCATCAGACTACTGCAATTTGCCGATCGATCGCCCGGTAAATCATCAACGTGAAGGCTGAATAAACAATGGGGACAATGATTGCGATGTTTTGTTCCGGCGCCGGTAAATGAAACGGCACCGCCGCAATTCCGGCAGAAAAAACTTTCCTGACAGGGCTGATTCTGATAAATGTTTTTTTCTCTATTTGAATATTTCATTACTTTTTCCTCCTGAAAGTATCGGATACGATACGGGAGGTTTTGCAGAGTTTAGATTTTGCAAACCTCCCGGTTTACCACACTCTCTGCTTTATTTTGTTTTAACATAAAATCTCCTTTCAATCTGACAATTAAATGCAAAAAAGCCAATTTTTATAGAGGGACTGTCTATCAAACCGACTTTAAAAGATGGTCTAACCAAATCCTCTCGATAAAAAGCTTATTGCACATGCTTATTTTAACTGTTTTAGCCCCAATTTACAAGAGTTTTCTAGTATCCTATGATACATCATGATTAGATATAAAGCTATGATTGCTGGTTTTACAAAATTATGTTATTGTTTAATCTGAGAAAAGCAAGTTGTCAGATCTAGCCTGGATTTAAAGTAGCTAGGTGCGAGATACTGTCGAAAATAACAAGGAGGTTTGTTTCCTGGGGAAGCATGGCTACAATTATGAGTAACAATTCTTATTACATCGATTTGCAGACGGAACTAGAGAACCTGATCATACAGGATTATGATAAACTATATTCTTGTGCATTCAGAATGATTGAGAATCATCAGGATACGGAAGATGTTCTTCAGAATTCATTTTTAAATGCATACAAAAACTTAAGCAAATTTAGAAGAGAATCAAAACTATTCACATGGCTATACAGAATTGTAATAAACGAGTGCTACAAGTATTTCAAATATATAAACAAACTGCCATTAGTCAGAATTACCGAGGATTTAGGCGTCACCGAAAAAGAATTCTTTGACAGCATCGAATACAATTGTGATTTTGACGATGATTTGGTTATTGATGAACTGCGCGAAAAATGTCTTCAAGCATTTTTAAAATGCCTGCCCAAAAACCAACGGGTATGTTTTTTATTAAAAACCTGCACCGGTCTTAAGAACAAAGAAATAGCAGAGATCCTAGATATGTCGGTTGAAAACGTTAAAGTTACGCTTTTCAGAGGAAGAAAGCAGCTTCAGGAATTATTTGAAATGAGATGCAGTTTGATTGATCCCCAGAAACCATGTAAATGCCAGCTATGGGTAAAATTTATGAATGATCATAGTCTCCCCCTTCCGACTGGCTATAATCAGCCGAAAACAGATGAATTACGAAAGGAACATTTCAAAAATCTATCCTTACTTAAAAAGATAGACTATCTCTATACGGTAGAGCAAAGATGCGACAAAAAAGAAATATCTGAAAAAATTAAAAAAATTGCAGCAGATATTATGTAACCTTTTTTATAAACAAGTATCTAAAATAATATAAGGCAATTTTGAATAGAATTGCTGAAATAATTATTTGGAGGATATCTATTATGAAAGAAAAAATTGTTGCACCATGCGGTATTGATTGCTTCAACTGTGAAATGTACGAGGATAATGTTACCGACGAATTTCAGAAAAGACTATCAGAGCGAACGAAAATACCTAAAGAAAAAATAACCTGCAAAGGCTGTACAGGAGGGAATACCAAGTGAAATTACATGGCTGCTAAACTCTTTAGGTTTTAAAAGATTGATATTTTCGGAGCAAAAATTGGTGCTTATTCTCGGGATGATAAACTTTCAACAGCGGATTTTGAGATGCTTGTTGTAGCTGAGAAGTAATGAAAGGCGCTACTTATAATGATTTTAAATAACGAGTTTTATGGAGGTACCGCAAATGTTAATTCCATTTCCTATCAAAAGTACTATCGAGGCGAGGAGATCGACCCGCAGTTATCAAATACAGCCGGTTGAACATGATGTCATTGACGCTGTCAAAAGCTTTTCCGAGGCAATGCCGATTCCTTTTGATCATAACGTTGAGATTCGATTCTTTCATGCCGATCCGACAAAAACACTCTATCCGCTTATGAAATCACCGCCGGATAACATTGCTTTTATGGCCGAAACCGATAGCATCTCCATTTCAAAGGCGGGTTTCGTCGGGGAACTGCTCATTCTTTACGCTCAAAGCAAGAGCCTTTACACGTGTTGGTATGGGCATTACAAGCTCATAGAACTAGAGCGCTTGATGCCCCATTTACAATCGCCTGACCAGTTAAAAGAAGCAAACAAAGGGTTTGGCTATTCAAAAGGGGAGACGGCAGGTGTGCAAGTGATATGCATCACGCCACTTGGTTATTATGAGGAGCGGGGATTACGTTTGATGGACAGGATCACAGAAAAGACGATCAGTCATAAACGGAAAGAGATTATCGAGTTGTTAGAGAATCCGGATAGCTTCAGTTACCTGTCAGATGATATACTGTATGCGTTGGACTTAGGCAGAAAAGCGCCTTCAGCAGGAAATGCCCAAATGTGGCGGTTCGGTTTTAAAGATTTCTTCAATACAATCACAGTTGCGATGCCACCGGGGTACCAGCATTTCAAATGGGAACATCCAAATGTTGATATTGGTATATGCGCATGCCATGTCTGGCTTGGATTACTTGACAGAGGTTGGCAGCCAACCGTAAAGGTTAGTGAAGAAGCTGGCAGAGCGGTTTGGGAGATTTCAATCGAGTAACGGGTGCAGGTGAGGGGGGCCGCATCGTTGGTCAGAACCTACGGAGCGCGGTCAAACTCAACATGCACAGGTGCGCTTTGGTATCCCAGGCTAATGACGCCGCAAATAATCAAAATAAACGCGGACAACATAAACACCGGAATTAAAGTGAGTTGTTCGATTAAAACACCGGATAATGCGGTGCCGATTAGAATTCCCGCAATCAATAACGGCGTGATCATGCCGTTGATTCTGCCGATATAATCTTCCTGAACATTTTGAATTAATGGCACACTGATAGCGACTTGAACAAAAGCGATGATTAAGCCGGATAAAAAATATAG
>JAHIQT010000003.1 GCA_018903255.1 Bacillota bacterium
ATGTCAATTGTGGCGCTGGCCAAGGTGATGGGTTACAGCGGGATGATCGGGGTGATTGCCCAGATTCTGGTTATGGTTACCGGCGATTTTTATCCCCTGATTGCGCCGCTGATCGGGGCGTTAGGAACCTTTGTCACCGGCAGCGATACCTCGGCCAATGTCCTCTTTGGTGGGCTTCAAGTTGAGGCTGCCAACGCCATCGGGATGAGTCCCTATTGGCTGGCAGCCGCCAATACCGCTGGCGCTACTGCTGGTAAGATGATCTCACCCCAGAGTATTGCGGTGGCCACTGCCGCTACCGGCATTATCGGTAGCGAAGGCAAGATTCTTCAGGCCACTTTAAAGGTCTGTGCCATCTACGTTATCATTATTGGGCTGGTAGTTTATTTTGGAGCGCCGCTGATGGAAGGGCTATTGAAGTCCTTTGGATAAGCGATAGTTATTGAAGTTGTTAAAAGCACTAAAAGAACTTATGAACAAAGAAAGACACTCGCAAAACAACCTTTGCGAGTGTCTTTCTTGCGTAACATGCGCTAGAAGGACATTATCAAGATTAACAAGATAGCGCTATTAAAACGCGAAAGCTTAAACGTCGCTATTATATTGCATAATTTGGGGACGCCTTGTTTGTCAGGTCAGTTTTATGAGATCCATTTACACGCTTTTGATATACTTGACGGATTCTAAAACACTGGCTTTTATTATGTTAAGCACACCAAAACCATCACCGAGATCAAGACTTTCATTTAGCGGTTTTTTGATGATATAGTCAACTTGGTTAGGATTATTATTTAGCACATAGGGGATGGTCTGGGTTTTCAGTTTTTCGTAATAGGCACATTGTATTTTGCGGTTATAGCCTGATACCCATACCTCAAAGCGAAAGATCTTGTGAACAAAAACGACCTGGATTTTTATACCCTTTGCTTTCAATTCGCTATCGGTAAGTTGAAAATATGCAAAATCCATATTATTTTCAACAATCTGACCGGAAAAATCATATGCTGGTAGCTCCTTTTTTAGCTCAGTCCGCAAAAAACGAAAAAGCTTGATAAATTCCTGATATCCTTCTTGCAAATCAGTCGTTTCGATTAGTTTTTTATAGGCATTAAGGGCTTGTCTATTAAAGTTCATTATGAGTACCTCCAATTACTTGATCGTTAATTTAATAAAACGGGGGTTCGCGCTCATAACCAGAAAGCACACCTGATCGTGGCGTCGTTTTGTTTGTACTAGCTAGAAATCATAGAATGATTTGCGGATTTATAAATCGCCTCGGTATGAATCGACTGGTCCATCTAAAAGCAGAAACGACTTTAATTGAATACCAAAGACAACGCTGTTTGGATTTTTGAGAATTTCCGCCAGTTCCAGATGCTCCGTGGCTAATTTTAACTTGATCCGCTGCGCTTCACAATCGGTCAGAGCTTTAAATAAGCCGGAAAAAGTAACCGAGACAATTTTTTCGGTCGTCGCGGCGCCTTGGGTCTGGCGGGTATCAACCAGGACACTGACCCGGGGATTGGCCAGCAGATTCTGGTACTTCCGGGAATCGCGGGTGGCGACCAGATAAAGAACGCTGATATCATCGTCCATCAGGAGATAGGTCATCAACGAGCAATAGGGGTTTCCGGCTGTTTCAGTACATAAAACACAAAGGGTGTTCTCGCACAGAATGGTTTCGATTTGAGCTAACATGTTACCGCCTTTCATCAGGCCGAAGGAAGTGAGTCGGTACGCCTTTTAAACAAGCTTCATCCTGATCGATTAAAAATTTTGATTATTGATTAGAACTGTTTGGGTGTCAGATCTTAAGCTTATTATAACAGATCTCGGCTGGATTTTTTAGTCGACTTTGGTTATTTATAATCAGATGATAAACGAAACGACCTTGTGTCATGTGATTGAAGATGACCACAACGGGGTAAGAATATCCATAATCAATAAAACAGGAGGCTGAAATGGAAAAGAGCTTAAGACCACGGGTGATTGTCAGTAAATGTATGGGTTTTGATGCCTGCCGATATAATGGCCAGACCCTTCCCGACAAGTTTGTCGAAAAATTAAAAGACTATGTCGATTATTACCCGGTTTGTGCAGAGGTGGAAATTGGTTTGGGGGTTCCCCGAAATCCGATTCGGCTGGTGATCGAAGAAGGCCAGACCGTTTTGTATCAGCCAGCCACCGATACCGAATATACCCAGGCGATGATTGATTTTTGCGGGCGCTGTTTTGGGGAGCTTTCGGATATTGATGGTTTGATTTTAAAAGGGCGCTCGCCTTCCTGTGGTACCAAGGATGTCAAGGTCTATCTTGGCAAAACCAAGGTTGCCGGCTCCGTTAAAGGGCAGGGCGTCTTTGCGGCCGAGGCCTTTAAGTATTATCCCCATGGCGCCATTGAAGAAGAGGGACGGCTGACTAATTTTAGGATACGGGAGCATTTTCTGACCAAGCTATATACCATGTGCCGCTTTCGTCAGGTCGAAGAGACCGCAACGATGGCGGCCTTGGTTAAATTTCAGGCCAATAATAAATATTTGTTGATGGCTTATAGTCAGAAAGAGCAAAAAGTGCTGGGGCAGATTGTCGCAAACCACGAAAAATTAGCGGTTGATCAGTTGATTGGCTACTATAAAGAGGGCTTGGCCAGAGCATTCGCAAAGATTCCCCGGTACCGCAATTATATCAATGTGATGATGCACATCTTTGGCTATTTTTCAGATTCCCTTTCAAGTGGCGAAAAGACCTTTATTCTTGACAGTTTTGACAAATATCGCAACGGAAAAATCCCCTTAAGCGTGCCCCTAAATATCCTTAAAAGCTATGTGATCCGCTACAATGACGGCTATCTTCTTGAGCAGACGATTTGGGCGCCCTTTCCGGAAGAATTGATGGACATTAGCGATTCGGGAAAAATGGAAGACGAGGTCGGGCAGTGACCAAAAGATCCTGCCCTAAAAAATTTAAGACTTGGCTGGCACTTATACCTTATTGCTGAGATCGCCGACGGCAACGATAATGGCTTTAAAAAGATCCGGCTCCCAGGCGCTGCGGCCAATAAATAAACCATCGACATTTTTAAGCAGCGCATAGTCGCGGGCGTTATTAATATTGACGCTGCCGCCAAACAGCAGTGGGACATCCGCTCCGCGGGCGCCGTAACGATCAATTAAGATGCTTCTGAGAAAGTTATGGATTTCTTCCACATAGGGCGTTTCTGCGGGAATCCCATTGACGCCAATCGCCCAGACCGGTTCGTAGGCGATCCAGAAATTTCCGATATCATCAGCGAGCACATCATTTAGTGCGATTTTTAACTGCTTGGCTAGCATTTCTTTAGAGACGTGATAGTCTTTATCAACCAGCTGTTCGCCGATGCAAATCAGCGGGGTGAAGCCGTGTTTCAGAGCTGCCAGCGTTTTTAGATTAACCGTTTGGTCGGTTTCATTAAAATATTGGCGCCGTTCGCTATGACCCAGCTCAATAATATCGATACCGATTTCTGCTAACATCACTGGTGAAATTTCACCGGTAAACTGACCACTGTCTTGCTGGTGCATATTCTGGGCGCCTAGTTTCAGGGGGCTTTTTTGGGCAGTGATCGCTTCTTTGATTTTCCACAGGTGAGTGTAGGGCGGGATGATAAAAAACTCGAACTGGGAATATGGCGCAATGATTGTGGTCAGTCCAGTGGTATAGTCCAGACCCTCGGCCAGGGTTTTGTTCATCTTCCAATTGGTGCCCATTAGAAATTTCTTCATGGCGGCCTATTTGAGATAAGTTTTTTCAAGGCGGCGCATCGCATCAACTTTTTTTCTTGATCCACCGCCCTGAAAATCACTTTTTAACCAAGCTTCAGCGACCATTTTGGCCAGCTCGGTACCAATTACCCGAGCCCCCATCGTCAAGACATTGGCGTTGTTGCTTTTAGCCAGCCGTTCAGCTGAATAAACATCATGACAGGTGCCGGCAAAAACCCCAGGTACCTTGTTGGCCATCATCGCCACCCCTAGACCAGTGCCGCAAAAGATAAAGCCGCGATCATATTCTTTATTTTTAATGGCCTCGGCGAGGTTAAAGGCTATCTCGGGATAATCGCAATCGTGGCTGGCGGAATACTTCAAATCGGTGATGTCATAACCGTTCTGCTTTAAATAATTATAAATCTCGTCTTTAAAAGCAACAGCGGCATCGTCACAGTCAACAGCAATTTTCATTTTCATCCTCCGGTATTAAAAATTTGAATAACACTTTATATTGTGTAAAAATAACCTATTTTTTAAGGCATCTCGATTAGCTATACGCTATCATTATGGCATAGATAGGGCGATTTGTAAAGAATGGAATACTTTGATCAAAGACGAAATAAAGTAAAAATATATAGCCCGGACGAAGCCGAGAGGGCATAAAAATAAGGAGAGCGGATGGATCAGGCACGACGGATTGTGATAAATAATAAAAA
>JAHIQT010000063.1 GCA_018903255.1 Bacillota bacterium
CATCATTCCCTCCAATTTATTTTTTTTATATTACACCGGTTTTATTAGTGATCGCCCGCCATCATACGACAGACCATCCGATTTTTTAATTGTATCATGTTGTTGCAAGCATGACAAATAAAACGTCTCTATTCGCCCGAAATATACCTGTTTTTGAAGCGTGTTGATTGCAAAGCGGTCGATCCTTTTAGCGGTTTAATATTACTTTTTTATTTGCAGCCCTTTTTCTGTTGGTGTATACTCAGACTAGCTACCGCTATAAGCCTTTCACATTTGCTTTCTAGGGTAGCAGCGGGAAATATTTTAGTTTCGGCACTTTAGAAACTTTTTAAAAAATTTAAAACATTTTAAAAAACAATCTCAATTAAGCAGGTGAAAAACTATGCCAGAATTACCAGAAGTTGAAACGGTTCGCAGAACGTTAAAGCATTTTGTTATTGGAAAAGAGATTAAGGCAATCCAGGTTCATTACGATAAAATCATTGTTGGCGATAGCAATCGTTTTGTCTCAACCTTAACTGGACAAACCATCCGCGATATCGATCGGTTGGGCAAATATTTAGTCTTCATTTTAGATCGTGATGCCTTTGTTTCGCATTTGCGGATGGAAGGCAAGTATCATCTCGTTGATGCTGCAGCGCCACTCAACAAGCATCAACACCTCAGCTTTGTCTTTAGTGATGGCACCGCATTACGTTATCAGGACACCCGAAAGTTTGGCCGTTTAGAACTGGTCAGTAAAGAAACCTATCCTTATGATTTACCGCTATCCAAACTTGGTCCCGAGCCATGGGAGGCCGATCCGGAAGCGATCTACCAAAAAATCCATCGGAGCAGTCTGCCAATTAAGACCTTGCTGCTTGATCAACGGATTATGACTGGGATCGGCAATATCTACGCTAATGAAATCTGTTTTAGTATGAGCATAAATCCCACTACCCCCGGCAAACGGGTCAGCAAAAAACGGATAACCGAATTAATCGCCGTTTCAAAAGAAATCTTGGAGCAGGCCATTGCCCAAGGCGGAACAACCATTCATTCCTTTGACGCCAACGGCATTACTGGTTTGTTTCAGATGCAGTTAAAGGTCCATATGCAAAAGGTTTGTCCGGTTTGCGATGGGCCAATCACCAAAGAAATGGTTCGTGGCCGAGGCACTTATTACTGCCAGGCCTGCCAGAAAAAGAAAGGCTAAGCTTGTCTCGTTTAAGTTCATGGCTTACCGTCAGCTGATTTTTATGACGCCAGCAATCAGCCAAAAAAAACACAAAGCCAATGCTTAGCCACATCAGCTTTGTATCGACAATAATCATAATCTGCAATCATTACCGACTTCGTTTTGTTCTTGTCTTTTATTTCACGACCAGAACTGGTTGCTTGGAATGGCGGACTATTTTTGAGGTGACACTACCAATGAACACCTGACGCAAGCGTGAAATGCCAACACCCTGAGAGCCCATGATGACCATTTCTACCTCATTTTCATCGAGATATCCGGCGATTTGATCAGCCGGATCGCCGTACAGCAAAACGGTTTCGACATTGACGGTCAGGTCTTTTAGCATTTCCCTTGCTTCGGCAAGGTGACGTTCTGCATTAAGTTTAAACTGCGATACATAGGCTTGAACTTCCAGGCCGGATTGGATTAGTAGATTGGACTCATCGGTTCCGCTAGGGGTAGTGATGTTGGCAACCGTCAACAAAACGACATCCGAACCGAGCGCTTCCGCCAGTTTTTTTGCTTCCATTACCGCTTTTATCGATATGGGTGAGCCATCAATGGGAACAAGTAATTTTTTCATATGAGCCTCCCTGAATTATTGATTATCTTCATGATACCGATTTTTAGTTAAAAATGCAATCACTATTTGATAAACGCTCTTCATCACCGCTAGCTGCAAACGTTAAAGTTTCTTCTTATTATAATGCACTTCAAAAAAACACAAATTCGATTGACAAATCACCCCGTGAACACCATAATAGGAAATGGCATTCAGACGATTAATTGATGTTCGGATCGGTTGGCTGCTTCACATCGAAAGTTGAGGAAAAGTTAAATGACCGAAAGTTCTTATTTTTTTGTGTCGATTGTTATTTTTATAGCTGTTTATATCCTGATTATCTGGGATAAGTTCGACCGAACCCTAGTCGCTCTAGGCGGCGGAATGCTGATGATTATTCTGCAAATTCTTAATCAGGAGTCTGCCATTGAAGCGGTCGATTTTGATACGGTGACGCTTTTAATCGGGATGATGATGATAGTCATGGTCATGCGCCGCACCGGAGTTTTTGAATATCTGGCGATCAAGGTGCTAAAAATTTCTAAGGCTGATCCCCAGCGTCTGATTATTCTGCTTTCCCTGATTACCGGCGTATTATCGGGACTACTTGATAATGTAACCACCATTTTGCTGATTATCCCAGTCACCCTCAGCGTTGCCAAAGACTTAAAGCTTGATCCAATTCCCTTCATTATTGCTGAAATATTTGCTTCAAATATCGGCGGTACGGCGACGCTTATTGGTGATCCGCCAAATATTATGATTGGTAGCCAGGTCGGTTTTACCTTCAATGACTTTCTGTTCAATAATTCGATCATCGCGCTGCCGATTCTTTTACTGACTTCGATATTATTTGCACTTTTATATAAAAAGGTTTTAATCGCTGATGAATCGGTCAAAGCTAAGGTTTTAGCGGTTAATGAAAAAGATGCGATTACGGATGGGCCACTACTCCTCAAATCGATGATTGTTTTTAGCCTTGTTATTCTTGGCTTCATCTTCAACGGCGTACTTCACATTGAATCACCGACGATTGCCTTGACAGGAGCGGTTATCCTGGTTTTTCTCTCAGGGATCAGCTCAGAAGAAATCCTTCATGAGGTCGAATGGAAAACCATCTTTTTTTTCATTGGTCTCTTTATCCTGGTCGGTGGCATTGAGGCTACCGGGGTGATCGAAATATTGGCCAAGGATGTACTCTTGCTCACCCATGGTGATGTTTTTATGACGACCCTGTCGATTTTATGGGTTTCTGCGATTGCCTCAGCTTTTATCGATAATATCCCCTTTGTCGCCACGATGATTCCGATGATCACGGAAATGGGGCAGCTCTCTGGCATCGACATCTACCCGCTGTGGTGGGCACTGTCACTAGGTGCCTGTCTGGGTGGCAATGGTACGATTATTGGAGCCAGTGCCAACGTCGTCGCGATCGGGATTGCCGAGGCACAAGGTTACCGGATTACCTTTGGCCACTTTTTCAGGGTCGCCTTCCCTTTTATGATCCTGACCATTATTATCGCAACAGTCTATATGATCTTTCGTTATTTGGCCTTCTGATCAAGCCGACCACCGCCAAATTTTAAGACATTTTCAGCACCCCGATGAGGCGATGAAAAAAAGTAAAAAAAATAATCACCAACACAAATATGGGTTACCCGGATTTGGTTGGTGATTATTGTTTTATCGATTGATTTTTATATCCACATCAGACCGCCACGTGATCTTAAATGGAAAACAAGCTGGCTAACGTACTGACAGCTTTATTCTTTTGCAAGCTGCTGTTTTCCGGTTTGCTTATTCCGGTCTGGCGTTTATATCCTTTTGGCTCGTCACGGCTTGATCGATCACTTTTGACTTTTTTCCTAAGAGCCGAAAAAATGTCAGCCCCGCGCCAATCAGACAGATCATAGCCGCACTTATATAGACGATTCTCATCCCGTTAATAAAGGCGCCGTTTTGACCGGCGACATAATCCGTCACTCGATAGCCCAGCTCTCCGCTCATACTGCCGTAAAGCAGGGTGGTAGCCAAGGCAATCCCTGAAACCATGCCCATATTTCGGGCCAGGGCATTGATGCTCCCTGCAATCCCCAGCTGATCTCTTGCCACGGTTGACATGACCAGTGAATTGTTGGGGGATTGAAACAAGCCCATGCCTACCGATAAGACAACAATAAAGATAATCATGGTCATCAGTGTCGACTGTTCAGAAAGGGTTGACATCAAAAACAAACCCAAACTGATCAGCAGCAGACCAATAAAAGTTAACCATTCCGATCCGATTTTATCGGATAAATGGCCGCTAACCGGTGACACCACGGTTAAAATCAATGGAAAAATCATCATAATCAAACCCGCCTGCTCGGGTTTGTAGGTCATCACATCCTGAAGATAAAATGGTTGAATAATATTGTTGCAGAAAAGCCCTACAAAGGTAATAAAGGCACAAAATATACTCAACGAAAACAATTTATTTTTAAAAATATCCAAGGGGATCAAGGGGTTTTGACCTTTTTGTTCAACCCGGATAAAGGCAATAAAGGATACCATTGACAGGCTAAAGCCGGTCAAAATCAGCGGATTGGCAAAACCCAGACCTTGTAGCTGGCCCAATGCCACAAATAATGGCACGATGCTGAGCATAAACAGCCCCGCTCCCAGCATATCAAGCTTACCCTTTGCTTTTTGATTGCTTCTTGGCAGTAACTTGATGGCAAAAATTAGTACCACCACGCCCACCGGAACATTGATTAGAAAGATATATTCCCAACTGGAGGTTCCGACAATGATCCCACCCAGCCCGGGACCAACTAGTGATCCCAATGCCACGGCGGTGCCGACAAAACCCAATGCCCTGCCGCGCTCAGCTGCCGGAAAAACCTGGGTGATGATCCCCTGATTGTTGGCCATGGTTGCAGCGGCACCAACCGCCTGAACAATCCGAGCCCCGATCAACACCGGAAAAGCACTGGTGCTGCCGCAAAGCAGCGATCCGATGGTAAACAGCGCAATGCCGATGGTATAGATCTTGGTCTTACCCAGCATATCCCCCAGTTTTCCAAAAATGAGGATAATTCCCACAATGACAATCAGATAACTGGTTACCACCAGCTGGATTTGCGATGTATCAACATCCATCGCCCGAGCCATTTGGGGTAGAGCGACATTGACGATACTGCTATCTAGAGTTGCCATAAAGGTCGACATGACCACAATGAGTAGAATTGGCCATTTGTTTTTGTCATCGTTTTTTTCCATTTACGTCCTTCTTCCTCAAGTCGCAGCTACCAAAAGCTGGGAGCCTCGCTTTTTCTATATAATGAGCTGGGCTACTAACAAGAAACCACCCTTGCATCATCTTTTTTGGTCACTGCTTCGAGATCCTCTGGCTACTTTTGAAAGTTTTTGACCATCGCTGTTATTGGCTATGCCAATCGCTTGAAACCGGCGGCATCCAAAAGGCGGTTGACCAGATCCATGCCGATCCCAATGACGGTTTCTTCATGGGTAAAATCGGTAATCTTTTGATCAAACAGGATGGTTGCCTGGGCAGGAAGTTCATCATCGCCATCCCAGAATAAAAACCGGATTGGCATGCAGGTAAAGGCCATCGCCTGAAATCCGGCGTCAGAATTTGGCAATCGTTCAAAGCCCAGTTTTTCGGCGGCATCAATCAATTGGCCAGTTTTACCTTCAAAGGCTTTGGCAAAAGGAATCAGGGTTGATTTTTTAAATGCCGGACTAAACGGTGCCGCTCCTCTGAGTTCATGGAGGGGAATAAAATTATTAGCATTTCTCGGTGCTTCTTTTGAGAAATAAAACAAATGATAAATAGCTGATTGGCTATAAAAGTCGACCTCTTCTTCCGGCCTTTTAAGCTCGGTAATGCTGGCATCCGTACGGTTAATTTCGTAGTCAACGCCAAAGTAAGTTATCGGTAAATTATTTTCATTGTATCCGGGCAGGCCAAGCGCTGCATAGCGCTCTTGATAGTCAAACTCCAGCGCTTTCAGACGCCAATATTCACATACTTTTTTGTAATTATCAATTTCCATTTTTTCTCTCTTTCTTTCCGATCTCGCTCTGAACCTGTCGATCGTGCTATTTTCTGATAAGACTAGCTGCTGTATTCTTATATTATGTTTGTTTTGCTGATTTGTCAATAACATAGAAAAGGCAGCGGGTTGATGAACCGCTGCCTCTAGTCGTGAAGTGAAAAAGATGTCGAAACTTTATCACTTGACAAATTCTAGCGTGTTAAGCTTAACTTTCTCTGTAAAGTTACACATACTTAAGCATATGTTAAAGAAAGATGAAAATCAGTGTAATTTATTTCCAATTATTCCTAAAGGTTATTTATTAAGAATCAATCCTGCCGGTCTTTCTAATCGCAGCTTTGCCTGCTAGTCCGTTAATACCTGATTATCCCACCCTGTATTTAACGTAAGATCTCGCGGGCAATTTTCTTTGCGGTGGGGGTGTCGGCCAGACCGCCTTCGGCTGTTTCTTTTAATGCTTTTGGCATCGCATCGCCAATGGCTTTCATGGCGCCAATCACCTCATCGACCGGGATGGTGCTCTCAATCCCGGCTAGAGCCATCTCAGCCGCAACCAGGGCATTGGCTGCACCGCTGGCATTACGCTTGATACAAGGCACCTCGACCAGACCGGCAACCGGATCACAGACCAAACCCAGCACACTTTTTAAGGCGAACGCACAGGCATGGGCACTCATTTGCGGGCTGCCCCCCATTAATTCAACCGCCGCCGCCGCAGCCATCGCCGCAGCACTGCCGCATTCTGCCTGGCAGCCGCCTTCCGCGCCGGAAATGCTGGCCTTTTTGGCAATCACCATGCCCAGACCGGCGGCGGTAAAAAGGCTCATCACCACCTGATCTTCAGTCAAGTGATGCTCTTCTTTTAGGGTCAGCAAGAGGGCGGGAATAATCCCGCAGGAACCGGCCGTCGGCGCTGCCACAATTCTGCCCATACAGGCATTGACTTCAGCAATCGCCAAGGCCTTTGCCAGGGTTTCACTCAGCACCTTGCCGCTCAGCGACCTGCCGCCATCAACCACCTGTTTCATTTTATTGGCATCGCCACCACTTAAACCGCTTGCCGACAGACTCCGTGACGTGAGTCCACTTTTGGCAGCGGCCGCCATCACGTGAAGGCTTTTACGCATCAGCTCAACGAGTTCATCTTTTGACTGTTCCATATGCAGTGCCTGATCCTCAAGCACCAGCTCCGAAATTCGCTTCCCCTTTTTTCTGGCCCTATCTGCCAGTTCCTGTATCGAATCATAAGTAATCATTTTCGCTCCTAATAGATTGGTTCAATTAATACCGCCTTTTTTACCGTTTTGACCGCTTCGATTAAACTGACCACTTCAGCTTTGACCGCCTGATCGGTTTCAATCACCATCATCGCCTCACCGCCGCGATGGGAACGGTACATATTGAGCTCGGCAATGTTAATCCCATGATCCGCCAACAGCTTGGTTACCGCTGCAATCACCCCAGGGGTATCGGTGTGGGGGATCAGCAGGGTATAATAGTCGCCCTTGAATTTGACATTAATCTCATTGATCCGGTTGACAACAATTCTGCCGCCGCCGACTGATGAGCCCTGGACAATTGTTTTTTTGCCCAATTGATCAACCGCTGAGATCAAGGCCGTATTGGGGTGAACCGCTTGATTACTGGACTTTCTAAATTTAAAACTCATGCCCGCCTGGCCGGCCAGCGCCAGGCTGTCTTTAATCCGCTGATCGTCTGGTGCCATGCCCAGCAGGCCAGCAATAATCGCTTTGTCGGTGCCGTGCCCCTTATAGGTCTGGGCAAAGGAACCATAAAGCTCAATGGTCACCGCAACTGGTTTTCCGCCTGCGACCACTCGGGCGATTTGACCGATGCGCACCGCGCCAGCGGTATGGGAGCTAGAAGGCCCAACCATAATCGGTCCGATAATATCAAATACATTCATGCCAACCTCCACTTTGGGGCAACCACTTTTTCAGGCACCACTATTTGATTCTGCTTTGATCCTCGTGCTTTGATCCTCGTGCTATTGATACCCGATTTGTATCGGATTATCCACCACTAGACTTTATTATACCGCAGCAGCGGTTTTCGCACTGCTGCGACCTCATCGAGCCGTTTTACCATGCTATCATGAGGTGCTTCCTTTAGAAGCTGCGGATTCGTCTGTGCTTCGCTGGCAATTTGCTGCATCGCCGCGATAAATTCATCCAGGGTTTCCTTACTTTCGGTCTCGGTCGGTTCAATCATCATCGCTTCTTTGACAATTAAGGGAAAATAAATCGTCGGCGGATGATAACCGAAATCGATCAGCCGTTTGGCAATATCGAGGGCCGAAACCCCAAACTTCATTTGCTTCTGGGCCGAGAAAACCACCTCATGCATACAGATTTTGCCAAAGGGTAGTTCGTAATCACCTTCTAGTCTGGCGCGGATATAATTGGCATTAAGGACGGCAATCTCAGATGCCTCCCGAAGACCCGCAGCCCCCAAAGACCGGATGTAGGCAAAGGCTTTAACGACTACCCCAAAATTGCCATAGAAGGATTTAACCCGGCCAATCGATAAGGGTCGGTTATCATCCAGATAATAGCGATCCTCGGCCCGCTCCACCACCGGACCAGGCAAAAATGGAACCAAGTCTTTTTTGACGCCCACCGGACCTGAACCGGGGCCGCCACCACCATGGGGGGTGCTGAAGGTTTTGTGCAGATTAAGATGAACCACATCAAAGCCCATGTCGCCAGGCCGGGTCTTGCCCATGATGGCATTCATATTGGCACCGTCGTAATAGAGCAGGCCGCCCGCCTGATGGACAATCTGGGCTATCTCTGCAATATTTTCTTCAAATAAGCCCAATGTACTGGGGTTGGTAAGCATCAGTCCGGCAATTTCATCACTCATCACCGCCTTTAGTGACGGAATATCGACACCACCAAATGCATTGGATTTCACTTCAATCACATCAAAACCAACCACCGCCGCTGAAGCCGGGTTAGTGCCATGGGATGAATCCGGTACGACAATTTTTTGTCGTTTGCTGTCACCGCGGTTCTGATGATAGGCTTTGATAATCATCAGTCCGGCCATCTCGCCATGAGCACCGGCCGCCGGTTGCAGCGATACCCGCTCCATTCCAGTGATTTCTGCCAGCATGATGTCGGTTTGGTATAAAACCGCCAGGCAACCCTGAGCCGTTTTTTCGGCTTGGTAGGGGTGCATCCGGGCAAAGCCGCTATATTTGGCGACATCCTCGTTGACTTTGGGGTTATACTTCATGGTACAGGAACCCAGCGGATAAAAACCGGAATCGACCCCATGATTCATCTTCGATAAGGCCGTAAAATGGCGGACCGTATCGACTTCGCTGACCTCTGGAAGTTCCGGCAACTGGGCCCTTAAAAAGCCGGCCGGGATGGTGGTGGCAAGCTCCAATTCGGGAACATCACAGACTGGTAAGAGGTCGGTTTTTCGGCCTGGAACAGATTTTTCAAAAATCAGTGCTTCGCTCTTAATCACAATAATTCACCGCCTTTTCTACTAAACTATCGATCTCGGTTCGGGTTCGTTTTTCAGTCACCGCCAGCAACCAGCCGTTTTTTAGCTCAGGGTAGGATTTCTCTAGCTCATAGCCGCCGATAATCTGATCTGAGAGCAACGCATTATTCAGTGCTTCTATCTCACAGGCGCTACTCACGACAAATTCCTTGAAAAAGGGAGCCGAAAAGGCGGGCGTAAATTTTCCTGATTGGACCAGCTGGTCATGGAGATAGTGGGCTTTATTAAAGCATAGCTTGGCTACCTCTTTTAAACCCTCCTTACCGAGAACTGTCATATAAATCGTCGCAGCCAAGGCATTTAAGGCCTGGTTGGAGCAAATGTTAGAGGTAGCCTTGTCCCGACGGATGTGCTGCTCTCTGGTCTGGAGGGTCAGCACAAAGGCCCGCTTGCCATCAAGATCGGTGGTCTGACCAACGACCCGGCCTGGCAGCTTTCGCATCAATGCCTTAGAGGTGGCCATAAAACCAAGACCGGGGCCGCCAAAACTAATCGGATTACCTAAACATTGACCGTCCCCAACGACAATATCGGCCGCCAATTGACCTGGAGATTTTAAGATTGCCAGCGAAATCGGATCGACACTGGCAATCAGCAGCGCCTTATGGTGGTGGGCTAGTTGGGCGGCCTGACCCAGATCTTCGATAATGCCGAAGAAATTGGGATTCTGGACAATCACCGCCGCGGTTTGATCTGATAAGGCGGCTTCCAGACGGCCGAAATCGATACTGCCATTGTCGTAGTCAATCTCTTTGACCTCAATGCCCTTGTATCGGGCATAGGTTTTGATGACTTGGCGACTCTCCGGATGAACAGTGCTGGCAATGAGCACCTGATTTCTTCTGGTATGACTACAGGCCATCGCGACCGCCTCAGCCAGGGCAGTGGCACCGTCATACATCGAGGCATTGGCGATATCCATCCCGGTAAGCTCGCAGATCATCGATTGAAACTCGAAGATCGCCTGCAGGGTACCCTGGCTGATTTCTGGCTGATAGGGAGTATAGGCCGTGTAAAACTCCTGTCGGGCAGTCAGATTACCGACCACGCTGGGAATGTAATGATCATAGGCGCCAGCTCCCAGAAAACAGCTATAGGCATCCAGGTTGGCATTTTGCTGTGACAGCTTTTGCATATAACTGGTCAGCTCCATCTCTGATAGGGCTGGCGGTAATTGAAGCTCGCGGTTTAAACGCACGTGTTTTGGAATGTCGGCAAAAAGTTCTTCTATCGAAGCGATTCCCATCGCTTTGAGCATGGCTTGTTGTTCTTCTTTGGTGTGGGATAAATAGGATGACACGCTTTTTTCCCCCTTATAAACTTATTTTTTATTTAAAACGTATTTTTTAATTTTTCCAGCTGTGCTGCAATGTCTTCATCATCAAAGCAGTATTTAAGACTCGTAAACTGACCTCTGAGCCGCTTGACATCTTCTTTGACATCTTTATTTCTTAAAATTACATCCGCCATCAAAGACGCGGTTTCGGCAAAGGCTTCTTTGCTAAAACCAAACCGGGTCATTTCAGCAACCCCGATGCGGATCGCGCCAGAAGCGGTAAAGCCTTCTTCTTCCGGGGTAGCCTGATAATTAATGATAATATTATTATTTTCCAGGCGATTGGCCACTTCGGGACCGCTGCCATAACCCACTCGCACCACCACCTGATGGGTCTCCGTATAGGAAATGGCCGGGTCTCCTGCCACTTCCAAACCTTCATCTGCCAGACATTTAGCAAAATACTTGGCATTGTCAATGACATTTTTCTGATAAAGATCCTTAAAACAGTTCATTTCATAGCTCGCCATTAGCAGACCCAGCATCGTTCCTAAATGGTGATTGCTGACGCTGCCGGGGAAGGCTCGGGTTTCGATGGTTTCCCAGAAGCCATACTTATAATCGTCCTTGTCATAATTTCCAGCGATGACGCCCCGTTGGCTGCCAAAGAAGGTTTTATGGGTTGAACCGGTGACCAGTTCCGCCCCTTCGGCAAAGGGATCCTGGAAATGATCTCCGACCAGACCAAGGACATGGGCCATATCGTACATGATGATCGAACTGAGCTTTTGTGCATCGACAAATTCCCGGATTTCCCGGACAGGCTCTTTGTGAAGAACCATGCTCTTACCAAAAATAATCAGCTCGGGCTTATATTGTTCAATGACTTTTTTGGTTTCTGCTACATCAATCTTGAAGGGGTTGTCCTTTTCCACTGGAAAATTGACCACTGCCGTTTTTTCTGTAAGCGGATCGACGGCGATGTAATCGTGGAGGGCACCCATCGGCTGAGCACTTAAATGACCGCCGCGGATAATGTGGTTATTCATCACATAACCCAATCGTTTGGCATCGACCTTGCGGTTGACCCGATTTTTATAATCCATCAGGGCACTAAAGACCGCGACATTGGCCATCTGCCCGCTAATCACCCGGGTTTCCACCTCGGCGCAACGCAGATATTTTTTCATTTCTTCCATCAACAGATATTCAATCTCATCAATAAAGGCGGTACCCTGATAATAAAACACATCATAATCATAAAATGATTTTGTCTTTTTGTGCTCTGCGTAACGGAAGGAAGGATCCATCACCGACAATAACCGTACCGCCGCAGAATGGGTCTGCTCAGAGGGGATCAGGTTGATGGTCTCGTGCTGTCTTAAAATGGTATTGTCATAGCTTCTTTCCAGCAGGTTTAGAGCCTTGGTTTCATAATCCCGGGGACTATCAAATTTACGCTCCACTTCGACCCCATAAAGGATCGGTCTGGCAAAAGGCGGTGCATCGCTTTTCATGTGATAGGGAGCAATCACCGCCGGCACCAGCTTACCGCGAATGTCCACCGCTACCCTATCATTTAGTTCCACATCACCGTCAATCAGGGCCAGGCCAATGGCTCGCATGGCTTTCTCGTCGGTGATTTTGCTATCCAGCCCGTATCCTTCAGCCTTTAAATAGGGCACCATGGTGGCACTGGTAATCGTGCCGACTTCTTTGCCGTCTTTAAAGACCTTACAACCAGACCGGGCAATGCCGCGGCCGGTAATGGCAATCGGCCTGACAATCCGAGCCAGATGGGACAGATCTGAAAGCTCCCGTTCCATAATTTTTTTAAAGCCAATATATTGATTCGCCAAAGCTTCCCGGCCGATATAGTCACCTTTGACCGCGGCAAAGCTGACTGCAAATTTAGCCAGCGGGCAAGAAAATATCGGGATTTCATTCCCGTCATTATCAAGCCCCAGTTCATGGCCATATAAAGGCAGACCCGCTTCTAATCTTAAGGTATCGCGGGCACCCAGGCCAATCGCCATGGCACCCAGTTCAAGCAGTTTTTCCCAGATTGCCGGACCCTGATCGGCCTTAGCAAAAAGTTCAAAGCCCAGCGGTTCACCGGTATAGCCGGTTCGAGCAATGAGTAAGTCCTCACCTTGATAATCTAAAATTGCCAAAGCATTTTTAATTGGTTCGGTGAGATTCTCACTGCCAGTCAGTTTTTTTAGTACCGTTTTGGAGTCTGGTCCCTGCAGCGAGATCATCGCAATTTCAGCGGACTGATCAACAATTCGGGCATCAAAGGCGGTAATTTCTTTGTTCAGGTGCTGCCAATCTTTTTCGGCATTGGCGGCATTAACCACCAGCAGATAGATGTCTTCATAAAAGCGGTACAAATAAGCATCGTCCAATGCTCCGCCGCCGTTGTTCTGAATCATCGTGTATTGAGCCTGAAGCAGATCCAGGGCTAAGACATTGTTGGTTAAGACATGTTGTAAAAAGGCGATCGCTTCCTTGCCGGAGACGATGAATCGCCCCATATGGGAGACATCAAAGATTCCGGATTTAATGCGGGTATGAATGTGTTCATCGACAATCCCAGCCGGATACTGGATGGGCATTTCCCAGCCCCCAAAATCGACCAGGCTTGCTCCGGCTTTGACATGATTGTCGTAAAAGAGGGTGCGTTTTAAATTTCCCATTTCTTAATCTCCTGTTTTCTGACTGTTAATCCTGACAAATGGTTTCGTATTCTGTCGCACTCATCAGCTCATCCAGCTCCGCCGGATCATCCATTTCCACACAAACCATCCAATTTTCAAAGGCATCGGCATTGAGCAGTTCTGGTTCATCAACCAGAGCTTCGTTTATTTTAACAAGGGTACCCGATACTGGTAAGTAGATATCTGAAGCCGCTTTTACCGATTCCACCACCCCAAAGGCTTCTTCCTTGCCAATTACATCACCAATCTCTGGTAATTCGACAAAGACGATATCACCCAGGGCATGCTGGGCATAATCGGTAATCCCAATGGTGGCCAGGTTGCCCTCAACTTTTACCCACTCATGATTCTTTGAATACTTTAAACCTTCAACAATTTTCATCTTTTTGTCCTCCACTTTGTTTAGTTTCTGTAAAATCAATACCCACTCTGAAATTTACCCATTCCGATTTTTTATAAACAAAAAAACAGAAGGCTTACGCCTTCTGCTCTGTTATTAACCTGAGAGTTTCCTTCCATTTCGGAAGTTGCCCCT
Organism: Bacillota bacterium; assembly: GCA_018903255.1. Classification (GTDB taxonomy): domain Bacteria; phylum Bacillota; class Clostridia; order Eubacteriales; family Eubacteriaceae; genus Acetobacterium. The sequence continues at coordinate 13,914 of JAHIQT010000063.1, forward strand.
TCGGTGCTACGCTTTCCAGAGTTATGTCCGGTTACGGTCCCCTTTACCTGAGATCATCACTGATATGAGCTATTCTATCAATTTAATCCTTCGGTGCTGCACTTAAGCAGACTCTCCCGTAGCCATCATCCATTCGCAACTATTTTATTGTCTTTGGTGCATTTCATCTCGTTTAAATATTTTACATTAATATTTTCTTGTGTTTATGTGAGTATAACCCTTTCCAATGGGAATTGTCAACTACCGGATCTGTTTTATTAAGAATATTTACCTTATTCGCGATTTTTTAATACAGTCGCATGACTTATTTTTTTAAGCCGCTGCAAGAGTAATGTATTAATGACTAGATATAAAAATAAAATCACACCGTAGACCCCGGCATAGAGCCACCAGGGAAAGCTCAAATTAAAGCCGACTGCCACATTTGAAACCAGGATCGGGTAGACTTGATCCATCATCCATTTGGCCAGGGGAATGCTGATCACTGCACCTACTGCAATGACGTAGAAATTACCGTTTATATAAAGCTTTCTGAGTTCCTTAGCCCGATAGCCGAAGATCTTCATTAGGGCAATCGCAAAACTGGAACGATCGACCATCACCTGCATCATCAGATACATCACCACCGCCAGCAGGATCAGAGCTACTGTCACCATCGTAACAATCAAAGCGGTCATTTGGCTAATAAAAACATCGGCACCCTTGACAATATCTTCTCTGGTGGTGACATTGTTAAGTCGTCCGGTTTCCAGATTTAACGGCTGATCGGAAAAGATAATGTTATAATAATCGTCAGTTTCACCAAAATACGCGCGCATATCTGCCAAATTCATAAAAACAAAGAGCCCTGATGCGTAGGCTGTCACCCCGTCAACCGTAAAGGCTACCAATTTTTCATCATCCTCATCATTCAACACCAGGATATCGCCGACTTCCAGGCCAAATTTCCTGGCCACTGCCGAAGAAATGATAACCTTATTTTGTCCCTTTGTAACCGCGGCATCAAAATAGGGATTACTGGCATCAATTCCTAAAAGCGTCACATCCAGGTTGTAGCCAAAGACTTCTTTTTTCAGGGTTTTGCCAAAGGCGGCCACCCCGCCCGCTGGCACCGCTTCGGTGGGATACTTATAGCTATACATGTATTCGAAGCGGGTATCGGCTTTGTTCTCAATGCTGACGTGGCTACAGATCGCATAGCAGTTTAGTCCTAACATCATGATCAACAAGGCGATAAACAGACCAAAAACAACCGTCAGGCTGGTCCTGGCCTCCCTGATCATCTGCCGGATTTGAAAACGCCGGACAAAGCCAAAGCGTTTTAGGGTGATCGTCGCTGCCTGCTGATCGTTTTCCCGATTGGACAACAGATCCAGGACATTTTGGGAAAGTTTTTTGCGAATCACCAGGGCGTTGACAATAGCGGCCACAACCACCGGCATCACGATCCCGTAGACTAACAGTGGTAGCGAATAAACCGTGGCCAGGTTGGGAACCGAAAAATAATTTAGCGACTCAGTCATTTGCAGATTAACCCCCCATTGACTGTAGCCGATGGCCGTCCCGATCACGCCACCTAAAAAAGCAATGCTTACTGGCAATGTGAGATAGTGTCGCATCAGGTCTTTTTTGGTCACCCCCAAGGCATAAAGAGCCCCAATAACCGGCCGCTCCCGATCAATCGAATGAATTACAAAAACAGAGATCATATAGGTAAATAGCATCATCACTATGACCCCGGCAATCAGCCCGGCAATTTTATTGATCACCTGATCATCGGCCGAGGCCGCTATTCGGGGGTTATTTGCAGCTGTCAAAAAAGTTGTCAGGTTACTCAGATCATTCTTAAAATAAGTATCTGTCAGTGTGTCGGTCTTTTGCTGCAATTCACGAATCCCATCTGACATCTCGAGGGCACCCCCGGCAGCCTGGTCTACCCCATTAGTATAGTCCCATAAGCCGTCCTGATAGTTGTCCATTCCCTGCCGCGTTGCTGCCGAAGCAGTGCCCGTTGCCGCCGCCATGGCAGTGATCGTCTCGGCCATGGTATCGGTCGCCTTTAACAGCTCACCACCAGCATCACTCAGTTCCGATAATCCTGCTTCCAGATCCTGGGAGCCATCCAGCAACTCCTGAATACCATCCTTAAGATCATCCTTTCTCCCGCCGGTGCGGCTCCAGTAGTCCTGAAAATAGGGATCGTCAACCGTACTGGGCGCAAAGTTAAAACCCTTTAGCCGTTCTTTTAAGGAGTCATCATCGGTGACGCCGTTTAAGCGATAAGCGTAAGTGAAGCTTTCTGATTTGATAGCCGATCCTTCTGCCTTCATCATTTCATAATCCGCTGCTACTACAAGCCCATATCCAAAGCTTTCACTTTCTACAACACTGTCAGACAGCTCCTGAAAAACAGCATCATAATCGGGCAAGCTACCGATTCCGGTGATGCTAAAACGATGTCCGGCAATGGTGATTTGTCCGCCCGGTATTAGCTGATGTTTTTTTGCATAGTGTTTTTCCAGAAATATTTCGCCTGCTGTTACCGGCATTCTACCGTCGTCAACCGCGGCCAGATTAACTGCTTCCCGATTCTTAAAAAGCCGTACCAGGCTGTTATTTTGACCATGATAATCAAGATAAAACTGTTTTTCCAGGGTAATCCCCGACTCCGTCAAGTTGTTTTCTTCTATTTCCGTCAGCGGAACAAATACTGAAAACTGGCCATCTTCGAGATGAAGCATCTGGTTTTTTTGGGCTACCCCGGTAATGACGGTATCAGCCGCCCCGACAAAACTGACCACCAGATACATCCCCAACACAATCAAAAAACCCGGTGCCAGATAATAAAAAAGGTTTGCTTTTAAATCGCGAAGTATCCGTCTTCTCAGTATCTTTTGTATCTTTTGTATCTTTTGCATCTTACAATTCCTCCAAATGTGCCGCCGGAATCCGTTGTTGGTTTTGATAAGTATCCGAAATCGTGCCGTCCTTAATGGTAATGACCCGGTCAACCATCTCTTTAATGGCATTATTATGGGTGATGATGATCATTGTCGTCCCAAAGGTCTGATTGATTTTTTCCATCAGGATTAGAATATCTTTTGCCGTCTTGGAATCTAGTGCTCCGGTGGGCTCATCGCACAGCAACAGTTTTGGGTTTTTAACCAAAGCTCTGGCAATCGCACAACGCTGCTGCTGGCCACCTGATAACTGGGCAGGAAATTTGTTTTGATGTTCGGTTAAGCCCAAGACCTCAAAAAGCATCGCTATTTCCATCGGTTCTGGCGATAAGTAACTGCAAACCTCGACGTTTTCCTTAACGGTCAGATTCGGTACCAGATTATAAAATTGAAAGATAAAGCCCAGATAATCGCGGCGGTAATCCGACAAGGCATCCGGTTTTAGTCCGACAATTTCTTTACCATCGACCGTCACACCACCACTGTCTGGCGTATCTAAGCCACCGATACAATTAAGCAGGGTCGATTTACCCGAACCACTGGCTCCCTGGATTACACACATTTCGCCTTTTGCGACTGTTGTGGTAATCCCCTTAAGCACCTCCACATAACTGCCGTTTTCACCAAAGCTTTTCTTTAAATTTTTTATCTCCAGAAACATATTACTTCCCTCTATTCTTTCTTAGTTCTTTCTTAGTTCTTTTTTAGTTCTTTTTTAGCTCATTCTCGTTCCAACATAACACTGTTATGTTAGGCTTAAAATTTTTTATTTCTTTAATCGTGCTCACTTTAGCTTTTACCCAGCCATTGATCCTGGCGAAAGATTTGTACTATACGAAGCTGCGGTAGATCCTAGCTTGTCTTATTTTGTCATTTGTTTGCAGGTGTAAACAACCCGACCCAACCGCCAATCATATATTTGATAACCTGCTGTACATGCGCCTCTGCTGCTTCTTCTGATACCTCATGGGTCAAAATATGAATAAAGGCATCAATCAGCATATGGGCGATCCAATGGATCAGATAATCGGCCACCGGCGGGGCACCAAAGCTTTTTTCCAAATTATCAGCCATCCGCCGGAAATGTTTTTCAGTGATCATCACAAAACCGCCGGTGATCTCCTGATAGCGCGAGCCCTGGCTTTTTGTCAGCAGCATCATGAATTCATCGCGATGTAAGTAGAGGCAACGAACGATTTCAATGGCCGCTTCGACGTCATGATCCATATCATTTTCGATTAAAAGGCCGGCATCAATCTGAGCCTGCTCTTCGGCGTAGTGTCGATCCATCACTGCATGGAGTTTTTTTATCGGCTCGGCAACCAATGCGCCATATAAGTCTTCCTTATCTTCAAAGAAAAAATACAGAGCCCCGGTGGTAACCCCAGCATTCTTACAGATATTGCGCAGCGATGCCGAGAGATAGCCTTTTTCGATAAATTCTTTTTTGGCGCTGATTAGCAGCTTTTCTTTGGTTTCTTTGTTGTCTTTCAATTGATTTCCCCGCTTTATCATTGTATTACCGATATTCATAACCACAGTTACGCTACTTGATGACACTTAACTTTGCGATCATAACAGTTTTAGATAACACTGTTATGATATCCTCGTTCGAAAAATTTGTCAAGTGAATTTTATTACTGTTTATGACTTTTGATTGAATAGAAAGATTTCCATTCCCATTTTAAAGTGACAGTCGCGGATAATCAGGTTACTTTAAATAACGTCAGCATAAAAACTTAAGCGCCCCTGATTTTTTTAAAACCATGGGCGCTTCTTAGCTTTTTAGCTTTTTAGCTTTTTAGCTTTTTAGCTTTTGATTAAGTTTTACTTTTAGCCTTTGCAGTTTTACGGATCGTCCCAACTTAGGTACTTTCTACCTTAAACCGCAACACCGTCTTTAATTTGGACATCTCAGTCCGGCGGGGATCAGAAAGATAAATCTCCCGATGGGTTTTGTCGCTGCGCCGATAGCCATGGTCACTGCAAAAAGCTTCCATCTGGGCAAAGCTGACCGGCTCATCATCATAGCTGCCCAAATGCAGTATCTGACAGCAGGTTCCTTCCGCCAATTCCTCAAGCCGGATCTGATCAAGGCAAGTATTGGGCTTTTTCTTTTTGACTTCCGTGATAAAACGCGCTGCCAGTTCAGCGGTCAGAAAATCCGGCTGACGGATCATGATGGTATAGGCATAGTTACTTTTATCGGTGCTGATTCTGGTCTTGTCGACCAGATCCCAGACCCCTTCCAGGGGGAAAACGGTATAGTCGTAATAGCCGTCAGGAACAGCCTTACTCTTATAGGACATTTTCACCGCATAGCTAAAGCTGTACAGCGCCGTCACTGCCTCCGCAAACGCTTCCCCATTGGGATCGCCGTGACCTTCTAGGATAGCAAAGCGCATCGGCGGCACCGCAATCATTGACGGCTGGGACTTTGGCAGGTATAAGGCTTTAAATTGCTTTTTATAGTCCACTTTTTCCATCGCCTGATACTCCTTCTAATTCAGTGAAATATAAACATGGATCTCGGCGTTTGCCATGTCCTCTCCGGATTGATATTCCTCAAAGTCACTGCCGAATTTTCGGTCAAGTTCCATCCCCCAAAGCTTCATCCAGAAGTCGCCGATGGCCTGCTTGACATCACCCTTTACAATGAATTTTGCATAGTTCCCGGCCGCAATGATTTTTGTCTCGACCAGCTCTGGCTGCGCTACTGCAGCTTCAACTTCACAGCCAACCATCACATCATAGGCGCCGGTCGCACCATTTTCATAATCGCTGTAAAGACCGATACACTTATCATTTTTTTTGCCGGTTAGCGATGCGTGAACCCCATCTCCATAAAAACGCTGCCAGATCGCCCCAATTTCTTCGACCATCTGGGGATCGGTATTGCTGGTTCTAATTTTTAGTCCTGCCACTTTTTTTTCTTCCAGTTGTACCAGTTCATAATCCATTTGTGTATACCTCTTTTATCATTTATTTTTATCTCGTTGATAAAACCAGTATACACCCTATAACCTGACACCCAATGTCATATTAAAGATATTTTCTCAAACTATTTTCCAATTTTTTCTTAATCGCCTCCCGCAGCCACTGTGGTTCTAACACCTCAGCGGCATCCCCATAAGAAAGAACGTATCCTTCCACCCAGTCACCCTCGGGCAATTGGTTCTCAACCACAAAAGACCCGTCCTGGTCTTTACTGATTGCGGCCGGATCAAATTCATCATAAACCCGATAGGCCATGGCCGCATCAATTTTCAGAACCAGCCTGATTTGAGAACTACTTATTTCTGTTTTTTCAAAAACAGTGCCCGCTGGCAGAGTCCGGGAAAAGGAGTCTGCTAAAACCCTGAGCTGTCTGACCCGACTGACCTTAAAAAAACGCAGCGCTTCTTTATTTAAACAAAATCCATAAACATACCAGGCTTGCCCCTTAAACATGAGCTTAAGCGGTTCAATGGTGCGGCCGGTCTTTTTGCCGGTGGCACTGAAATAGTCAAAGGCGATGCTGTTCTTTTCAAGGATAGCGTTTTTGAGGACATTAAATTTTTCCCGCTCATCGACGCCGCCACCCCAATGGGAAAAGTCCACCTCAATCCAGTCGGCATCATTTTTTTCAAACAGGGTTGCCAGTTTCCGAAGCACCGGATCGACCTCCGGTCCGTTCAAGACATTCATCCCCTGTAACGATGCCAGCAGATTGGTCTGTTCCTTTTCTGAAAGCAGTGATTTTTTAATCACATAGTTATCGAGCAACCGAATCCCCCCGCCTTTGCCTTTTTCAGCATAGACAGGAACCCCGGCGGCACTTAGCGCTTCTACATCCCGATAAATGGTCCGCTGCGACACTTCAAAGTAGTCGGCTAATTCACGAGCGGTTACCTTTTTCTTTTCAAACAGAATATAGACCATTTCCAGCAATCGATTGATCTGCATCGTTCTCATCCTTTGTCATTTTTTCTTCTATTCTATCACAAGGGGCACTGCCATAAAAGTGTCGCTAGGCTATTTAACCCACAATCGATGGACGCAATTTCTTTAATGAACCTTAATATTTGACGGCTAATCTAACACCGTTTCATTCTATACACAACACTTGCTGTTAATGCGCAATCAATTGGGTATAAACATCATATACCCGATATTTACAAGGAGGAAATTTTATGGCACAGTATCATGAACCAATTGAATTATTAGACGAAAAAACAATGAATATCACCCGGGCCATCAATAGTTTGAAAGAAGAATTAGAAGCTGTGGATTGGTATAACCAACGCGTAGCAGCAACAAGCGACCCTGAGTTAAAAGGGATTATGGCACATAACCGGGACGAAGAAATTGAACACGCCTGCATGGCCATTGAATGGTTAAGACGAAACATGGATAAATGGGACGAAGAATTGCGAACTTACCTGTTTGTCGATGGTTCAATTCTGGAAGCCGAAGAAAGTGAAACGGCACCAGAACCTGCAAGGTCATCCGGTATTCATGTCGGCGATCTAAAATAATATTGAGAATCAAGGAGGAAAATAATGTTAAAAAGAGAAATTGCACCCTTAACACAACTTGCCTGGAGTGAAATTGATGGCAGAGCCGAAGCCGTATTAAAAAGTCGATTAACGGCAAGAAAAGCTGTCACCGTAAATGGACCAAAAGGTCTTGCCTTTACGAGCGTATCAGAAGGACGATTAGAACTGATCGACGACGATGAAAATCTCGTGAAAACTGGTATTTTCAAGATCAAACCGCTTGTTGAAGCGCGAATAAGCTTCACCCTAAACCGCTGGGAGTTGGATAACCTGACCCGTGGCGCCAAGGATATTGATTTGACCAACCTGGAAGAAGCCGTCCAGAAAATTGCCGAGTTCGAAGAAACGGCCGTTTATAAAGGCTTTGATGCTGGTCAAATTAAGGGTCTGGAAACTGTCAGTGCCAACGAAAAAATACCATTTGGTGAAACCGATTCCCAAATTATGGAGGCGATCTCAAAAGGTCTGGTTACATTAAAAGAAAAATTCGAAGCTGGTCCCTTTGTCTTAATTGTCGGTGAGGTGGCTTATAATCGTCTCAACATCAGCTCGCATGGTTATCCACTGATTAAACAGATCGAAGCTCTCATTGGCGGCAAAATACTATTAAGCACCGTTCTTGATGGCGCTTTTCTGATCCCTTATGATAATCCAAACTTTGAACTAACCATCGGACAGGATTTTGCCATCGGTTTTGAATCTTATGATCAAGAAGATGTTAAACTATTTATCACCGAAAGCTTTACCTTCCGCGTGTTGGATGAAAATATTATTATTGCCTATACCGTATAAGCATTAATAAGCTTAGCTACAAACCTCAAACAGCAGACCGATCGTGGTCTGCTGTTTTAATTACTCAATTTTCTGTTTTTAAAAGCCATTAAAACCGCTGCCTGATGATCCCTTTCACCAGACAGCGGTTTTTTCAACTTATAATAATCTGCTTTAAGTACTTAATAACCAGATCAGCAAAGCGGTTGATGTCTTTAATGTAGGCAAAGTCCTTGCCGTAGATCAGTTTTTCGGCCATCAGATCCTGCTCCTTACCGGTGAAAACACCCAGCACCATAATCCCCAGTTGTCTGGCAAACCGCACCTCCCGCGCAGTATCGGCAATAGCTACTCGACCGCGATAGGCTTCACTTAAATCATTGACCTGGCCTTTACCCACCTTGATGTCATTGGGGCGGCCATCACTCAGGACAATCAGAATTTTGTTGTCTTCGCCCCGCTTGACCAAATCTTCACAGGTGGCCTTGATGGCCAAACCATCGCGGTTGTTCCCGGAGCAATAATATTCAAAGATATTGTCATTGGCAGACAGGGGGGACTCGTAATCACGGAAGCGTTTGATCACGGTATAATCCAGAAAACTGGAAAAGCCCAGCACCCGGTTAGGAATCCCGACTAGGGTTAAGGCATGGGCCAGAATATAGGCCTGTATCGCGACTCGGGACTGGTTGCGTCGCTGAGATCCGCTGGAATCGATCAGGATATCGACCACAAAGCTGCCCTTGTTGTTATCAATCGTCTTGACAAACACCTTGTTATTGCTGCTGCGGCCAATTCGCCAGAGTTTGTTGGGGATCAGACTACCAGCATCGGATGGAATCGCATCGACAATTTCTTCCTGAACCAGGGTTCTGGCCATGCTTTCTTTTAATTTATTGATGTTGCGTTTAAATACCTTGTAGTTGGCTCGGAACACATCAATGTTTTTGACCTGATGCCGCTGCACATATTTCTGCTGAAATTCATTGTCACTGTCGCTGCGGACAACCCCATCGGTCATATGAATCCGACAGTTACCATGGGTACCTTTGCAGACCCGATTCTGGAGTTTTTTGACTTCACTTATATCAAGAAAAGAGTTGCCATAATAATAAGCCACTTTTTCATAAATTTTTTCGATATCTTCTTCTTGAACCCGCAAAATCCGGTTGTCATTTACATCGCTAATATTGGCCATATCACCTTGGGATTCTCCCAGCAGGGCTTCGGCAATTTCTTCAATCGAGGCTTCAATATCCTGGTCATCAGGATCTTCAAACATTTCTTCTAACATAAAGTCAGAAAAATCGCCGCGGATATGATTCTTATTGTTACCCGATTCATAAGCATCGCTGCCTTCGCCTTCGACAAACATCGGGAAATATTTGACATACACATCTTCAATACCACGCAGCAGTTCAATGGTATCTTCGTGCTTTTGCAGCGCCATTAACGCTTTGGCAATGTTTCGGGTTTCGGTATCCATCATCGGGGTTTTACCAATTTTTTCCAGAATGATGGCATGACGAACCTTTTCTAGTAAATCACTGGTGTGCATTTTGTAATAATTACTAAGAATATCGTCGTAGGCATTTTTGCGGATATCATAAACCCCGGGACGTTCGGCAATAATCTTTTCTTCCACCACCACATCACTGCCCATAGCAATCAGGCTTAATAGTATATCCTTATTAAAACCGGCACGATGACGGCTGATCACGTATTTCTTGACTGCCGGCCAATTAATGTATTTTCGTCGTCCCCCGGCGGTGACAGCGTGGTAAAGGGCAACATTCTTAGAAATAAAGCTCTTTTCACCGCTGTCCATATTTTCGTCGTAATCTCCGGAAATAGTCCACATCAGATTGGCGATGCGATTATCAAATTCATAGTCTTCGTACATCCATTTAGCATCCTTCAAAGTGTTTACCTCCCTTCTCTGGATTGTGGGGCTTTAGATACCAGTAAAAACATCGGAAGCTTCCCAGCTTTCGCGGATCCGGGTTTTGATGACATCCAGGACGATTTCTTTTTCAAACTGGTCAAAGGTTTTGCCGATCACGCCCATATCCACGGCCAGCATCGGTTTGAGTCCCCGACGGATGGTTTTCAGGCTACCAATAATCCCCCGTAGATCGACCGATTTGGTGGAAATTTCAGAGTTCTTTGATTTCTCCTGAAGATCCAGAAAGATGCCGGCAAACTGCGGCAGAATATCTGCGCTGGCATCCGGGAAATATTCTTTTAAAATAATCATCAGGGTATCTTCTTCAATCTGAGGAATATCAATCGTCATAAAACGCGATACCAGGGCTTCATTAAGCTCTTTGGTACCGGCATATTCATAGTTCATCGTGCCGATAAAGCGGGTGGCATCGTGGAGCTTGATTTTTTCATAGCCGGGCACGTCGATGACCTTGCGGTAATCTAACGCTGAGTGGAGTACCACCAGGGCATCATTTTTGGCCATATTGATTTCATCAAAAACCCCAAAGCCACCATTGATGGCACACTCATAGACCGACCCGCGCCGCAACCGCACCTCGTTGTCAATAAAGGTGTCGGTACCAATCAGGCTGGAGCTATCGGTGTTGACATGGAAGGAGGTGTTCCACTGCGGCCGGTTAAAGAGCTCACAAATATTATCGGCCAAAACATTTTTTCCGGTGGCCTTGGGCCCGGAGAGCAAAATGTTCTCGCCCTCTAAAATAGCGGTAATGCACATCGACCAGATATCCTTACCATAAAAAACGGTCTCGGTACTAGGAACTCGATCCTGCAGACGCTCATCCAGTTTATAAAAGTGTTTAAAATACTTTATATCGTCAAGCAGCTTTTCGCTGATTCCCTGTTTTAGTAATTCCTGTGTTAATCTCATTAATTTTTCCTTTCTGTCAATGCTATGCATCGATTTTGTCAGTTTATTTAGAATGATTTGAATATAACACAAAACCCAGTGGAATGGTTAGAAAAAATGCAAAACCACAAAAATTTATCCGTTTTTAAGACTTCTCTCCAAAGCTGATATTAATTCCCCTGCTGGTAAAATCACATTATTATTTACTTATGTGATCGCAATCACACTTTTATAGGAAATTATGTGAACTTAAAAAACAGGGCGCAAACCCTGTTCTATTCTTATCATTTTTTCTGATCCATCTTTTCCCCAATGACTTTTAAAACCTGAATCATCCCACTATCCGCATTCTCAACGACCGCAGTAATTTCTTCTTTAGTTATCTCATCCAGATGAAATCCAGCCACCACCGTACAGACACAAGAAAAGGTTTGTGAAACCTTTTTGGCCAGCGGTATCGCCAGGGCATCATCCTTATGCGACTGTGGCGTGTAAGAGCAAAGGCGACCATCATCGCCAATGGCGGTGCAGCCAATATGGGCATCGCCGCCGGTGAGTAAAATCAGCCAGTCATTGCCAACGGGGATGATTTCATAATGAAGCGCCGTTGAGCCGGTGCCCTGGGTCAGTTTGATGCGCTCACTCATGGCCATCCTCATGACCCCAGCGGGTAAACAGATGGTGGGGGATCCTCAGCATATCGAAGACCTTGCCGACGCTCTGGTTGATGATTTCATCAATCGATTGGGGTTTGTGGTAAAAGCCCGGCATCGGCGGCAGAATAATCCCACCGGCCTCGGTTACGGCGGTCATATTGCGCAAATGAATCAGGGTCAGCGGCGTTTCCCGAACCATCAGAATCAGCGGTTTACGTTCCTTCAAGGCCACATCGCCGATCCGGACGATCAGGTTGTCGCTGAAGCCGTTGGCAATCCCGGCCAGGGTCTTCATGCTGCAGGGTGCAATCACGGTGGCGTCAATGCCATAAGAACCGCTGGATACGGCCGCCGCCATATCCCCGCTGTCGTAGACGCTGTCGGCCAGTGACAGCACGTAGTCTTCGGTATAGCTGGTTTCCAGACCAATGGTTTTGCTGCCCCATTCGCTGAGGATCAGCGAAACGTGGTGTTCAGTCTCTTTTAAGGCTTCCAGTAACCGGATGCCGTAAACAACTCCGGATGCGCCGGTAATTCCCACTGCAATTTTCATCAAAGTTTTCTCCGTTTTTCTGTTTTTTCATAATCGATGCCGGTTTCATTGATGATGACCCCGTAAACATGCTCAGCGGTTTGTATTGAGATGATCTCGTCTTGTACATCGTCATAGACTTTTTGCGGGGGACGTTTGTGCGGGTCACCCCAACCGCCGCCACTGCTGGTGTTTAAATAAATCCGATCACCCTTGACGGCATGGCGGGGCGCTTCCTTGCTTGCCATGATGATCTGCTCGCCGTCATGAACAAAGACACTGCGGTTCAGGCTGCCCGGATGACCGCCCCGGAGCCCGTAGGGGGCAAATTTAATGCCGTCGCCAAAATTGACTATATCACCTTTTTCGGCGGTGATCTCAAAGGCATACTTCATGCCGCAGCCACCCCGGTACTCACCGGCGCCGGCGGTATCATTATCCATCTCATGATGCAGGGTCAGATGGGGATACTGGACCTCGTTGGACTCGATATTGGGAGCCTTGACCCCACCGAAATTCGATAAGGGCGCCATATAGGGTTTGCCATCGTGACCGGCCATGGCCCCGCCGCTGCCCAGCGAACAGAAAGAAAAGCCGACGTAGTAGCGGTCATTGCGGGGATCGACGCCATAAAAAGAGGGTCCCAAATAACGATGGTAACCAGCGGAGACCCGGCCCGATTGGGCCTGATCCAGGGCTTTAAAAATCGTTCCGATAATTTCGCTGGCCGGGGTCAGGGTGCAGAGGGTCATTGGCGCCGGGAGCCGGGGATTGACCAGCGAACCCTCGGGCAGATTGACCTCAATGCAGCGAAAGGCACCGCTGTTCCGGGGAATGTCTTTGCCCAGAAACCATAAGGCCGCGATACCAGAAGCGCAGGTGGCCGTCACCACTGAGGTGTTGATAAAGCCTTTGACCTGGGCGTCGGTGCCAGTAAAATCGACCAGCATCCGGTCACCGGTGATGGTCACCGCCACGGCGATTTTGACCGGTTCGGTTTGAAAACCGTCATCATCAATATAATCAACGGCGGTGTAGGTGCCGTCCGGCGTAGCGGCAATCCGCTGACGGGTCAGGGTTTCGGTCTGAATCAATGACTCCGTCACCGCTTTCCTGACGGTGGCCACCGAATAGGTGCCTAACATCTCTTTGATCCGTCGGGCGGCCAGGCGGTTGGAACCGATCTGAGCCAGAAAATCGCTGGTGAGCATATCCGGATTTCGGGTATTCAGGCGGATCAGTTCCAGCACGTCGGTAATCATTTGGTTGTTTTTCATCAGTCGGGTCGGCGGAATCCGCAGCCCTTCCTGAAAGATCTCCGTCGCCTTGGGGTTATAGCTGCCAGCGGTGGAACCGCCGATATCGCCGTGATGAGCCCGGCTGACACAGAAGAACAACAGCTCGTCCTGATAAAATACCGGGCTAATGATACCGATATCCGGCAGATGATTGCCGCCGTCATAGGGATCGTTGATGATAAAAACATCGCCGTCGGCAATGGCTCCGCCGAATTTTCGCAATACCGCTTTGACACTGAAAGACCCGGCGGTAGCCAGGATTGGAATGCCGCTAAGTTGGGAGACCAGGTCGCCGGCTTCGTCGCAGATACAGCAGGCGAAATCACAGGCTTCGGCAAAAATCGGGGAATGGGCCGAACGCTCCAGGGCGATCCCCATTTCACTGGTGATGCTGTCCAGCCGGTTCATAATGACGGTGCGGTTAATAATATCGTCAGTTCGTTGATTCATGGGTCGCCTCCTTTCTGAGCGCGAAGATGCCTTCATCCTCCAAAATACAATAACAGCCGGTGGGCACGATCAGCGTCGTATAAACAAAATCAATCAGCGCCGGGCCGTTAATCCGTCCCGTTAAATCGCCCTCCCGGTAAACCGGGACAGCTATCTCGCCGTGACTGTTAAAGACTTCCCCGGCAACCATTTTAGTTGTTACAGCGGTTATTGCTGTTGTGGTGGGGAATAAAATATGGTCCTGATCGCATTCGGAACAGGCCAGATGGAGATCGATGATCTCCCAATCCTTGGCTTCGGCATATTCATAAATGGCTTCATGGGTGTGGTAGAAGGCTTGCTCCACGTCAACAATACTTTCAGGACTAAATTCGCCCCGGGTCCAGGGTACCGAAATTTCGTGGTGCTGGCTGACGTAGCGCATTTCCAGCATCAGATCAAAGCGCTGGTGACTTTTCGCTACCCCCAACCGTTCCAGTTGAGCTGCCCCTTCGGCTTTCATAGCCGCAACCATGGCGTTTAAGCGCTTGGCATCCCATTGTCTTTTTTCCATTAAAATGCTCTGGTTGATGTCATAACGGCAGGCGGCTCCCAGCATTCCCCAGGAACAGAAGACTGGCCCTTGCACCGGTATCAGCGCTTCCGGCATTTGCAGAGATTCCATAATCCGAGCCGCAAACAAACCAAAGGCACCGCCAGCACTGATCAGGCTGTAAATCCGCGGGTCGTTTCCTTTTTGGGTCGTCACCAGCCGCAGGGCATCGGCCATCATTTCGGCGGTGATGCTGTAAATAATTCGGGCGGCATCGGTGACTGAAAGATTTAAGGGGTCGGCCACCTTTTCTTTAATCGCTTTAACCGCCTGATCCAGCGCCAGCGGCAGCTTGCCGCCAAGGAAATTGTCGCCATTGATCAGTCCCAGCACCAGCAGGGCATCGGTAACGGTGGGATTCTCGCCACCCTGGTTATAGCAAGCCGGGCCGGGAATCGAACCGGCGGAATCCGGACCAATCAGCACCCGTCCGCCGGCTTCCACATGGGCAATACTGCCGCCTCCGGCACCAATGGAGCGGATATCGATCATCGGAATGCTCAGCGGATAGCCGTCCAGTTCGGTTTGGGGTACCAATTGATTGACACCGCCACTGACCACATGAAGGTCAAAACTGGTTCCGCCCATATCTGCCAGGACAGTATGGGTACGACCCAGGGTTTTGGCCAGCGATTCATTGCCCACAGCACCGCCGGCCGGCCCGGACAACAGGGTTTGTACCCCAAAGCTTTCCAGAGCCCCCGAATCGCTGAGACCGCCGCTGTTTTTCATAATATGAACCGGCTTATCCCAGCCAAAAGCGGCCAGTTCTTTTTTGACCTGCTTCAGATAGTCAGCCAGCACCGGAGTACAATAGGCGTTGATCACCGTCGTCGTGGTCCGTTCGTATTCCCGGATGCGGGGCGAAACTTCTGAGGATAATGATACAAACACATCCGGCAGTTCCGCTCTGATAATCTCAGCCGTCCGCTTTTCATGGTCCGGATTGAGAAACGAAAACAGATAACAAACGGCAATGGCTTTTACGTCCTCTTCCCGACACTTCTGACAGGCAGCTCGAACGACGGCTTCATTAAGGGCTTTGATCACCGCTCCCTGATAGTCCATCCGCTGTTCAATCCCCAGTCGCAGCCGTCTAGGTACCAGCACCATCGGGTTTTCAATCGCCAGATCCCATTGATTGGCCAACTGCGCCCGGCGAATTTCCAGAGCATCCCGAAATCCTTCCGTGGTAAATAAGGCCGTTTTAACCCCTTTTTTCTCCAGCAGGGCATTCAGGGCCAGGGTCGTTCCCAGGGATATTTTTTCGGTCTCAGCCAATAGTTTTTCCAGATCGGTTCCCCAAACCACCGCCAGTTCTTTGAGTCCGGCCAGAATGCCCTGGGCCGGGTGATCATGATTGGTGGGGTTTTTCAGGGCAATCCGCTGTTCAGCCTGGTCCCCGATACAGCCCACCGACGTGTAATCAGTAAAGGTGCCGCCGGTGTCAATCGCAATTTTTATCATTTCTTATCCTTCTTTAACAATTTCATTTTTTAGTGTTTGTAAGTCTTAGCGTCAATAGTGGCGTATCTTTGTGAAAAATTTAAAATACACCAGTGCCGACAATTGTTACATCATGTTGTACGCATCGGAGCGGACACGGCATCGCCTGTCCGATTTTCGCGAAGGCAACGAGCCAATCACAAGCTTGCTTGTAGTTGGCGACTGCCCGTGACTAATGCGAAAGGAGCAAAGCGGATTTCGTATTGGCCGCAGCGAACAACAGATTAACAATTGGTCGGTACGGTAGTTGGGTGTTAACCAATTGCTCTAAAACAAACTACTGGCGCTATGACGATCAACCAAAAATCCGCTATTTTACGTATTTAAATAAGCGCTTGATATCTTCAATAACATTTTCGTCGATATCGATTTTTGGTGAGTAGCCACTGAGCGGTTTGGTGGCATCGATGCCCATTTTGGCGGTAAGGCCATCATCGCCGGTGGAAGGATCGAGGGTTTCGCCCATCATATTTGGGAAGATCATCACGCCCTTGTCGGCCTGAAGCCGGGTCGCCATGGCCCACAGCACTTCCTGTTCGTTGAAGACATCGACATCCTCATCCACAACAATCACCATTTTGATATGATGGTCCATTCCGAGTGCAGTTAAAATAACCTGTTGCGCCTGGCCTTCGGCGGTTTTCTTCATCGACACATAACAATGGAAAATGCCGCAGGAGGATAGTGGCGAATGAACGGCCTTAATGTTTGGCAGATTCTGTTTTAAAAATTTGGTAATATCACCTTCCCGCTGGATTGAGACAATGGTAATGTGTTCGCTGCTCATGGCCGGGGTAATATCGTGGAAAATTGGCTTTTCCCGGTAGCGGATGGCATTGACCTGGAAGACATTTTCGGTGCTGCGGAAGCAGGCGTAATTGGTGTATTCGGCAAAAGGACCTTCCGGTTCCCGAACATTGCAGAGGACTTCCCCTTCCAGGACAATTTCAGCATAGGTGGGTACATTGAGGTCAATGGTGGCACAGGGTGAGACTTCCAGCGGTTCCCCGAATAATCCGCCAATAGCACCGTATTTTCCCAAATGATAGGGTATTGAAGCTTGCGAACCCAAAGCAATATTGGGATGAAGGCCGATACAAATGGCGGCTTTCATATTTTCGCCCCGTTCTTCACTCTTTCTGAAAAATTCCCACATCCGCTGGCGGGAATGGAAGGAAATCCCCAACTTGTTTTTACCTTTTAGCTGCAGTCGATGAAAACCCAGCGTTTCAACTCCGGTTTCGGGATCTTTGGCGACCGTCAGACCGGAGGTAATATAGGGGCCGGCATCAATAGGAAAATGGGTGATGATCGGCAGCTTTGTTAAATCGACATCATCACCAGTAATCAAATGGGCATTGCAGGGTGGGTTTTCGACGATTTTGAGATCATCAAAGCGATTTTTAATCCGTTCAGCAAACTCAAACGGCAGATCTGCGGTTTTAACACCCATGGCTCTGGCAAAGCGGTCTTTGGTGCCGAGAATGTTGGTCACCACTGGAATATCACCGCCATCCACCTGATCAAACCACATCACCGGATATTTCCTTTGTTTTTCCAGCTCCATCATCAAGGTGCTGATTTCATATTCCCGCTTGACAGGTTCTGTCACATGACAGATTTCCCCATCTTTATCCAATTCTTCTAAAAACACCCGTAAATCCTGACTCATCTTTGACTTCTCCTTAATTGTGATCTTATTGACTACTTATAAAACTACAAATTGCTTTGGCACCTGTTTACCAACAGATACCAAAGCACTTAATTTTTCTTATTTTTGGGTCACATTAAAATTGATGGCAAAACACAAACGTAGTATCGACAATTTTTATATCATGTTGTTTGCATCAGGGCGAACAGGCAATCCCCTGTCTGATCCTGCGCGCAGGCAACGAGCCAATCACAAGCTTGCTTGTAGTTGGCGACTGCCCGCGACCAATGCGAAAGGAGCAAAGCGGATTTCGCATGGTGCAGCAAACAACAGATTAACAAGAGTCTGTACCCCTCGGTCATCGGTCGATACGGTCGTTCAGCTGGACCATCAAAGGCTTTGAGACTTACTTAACCATCCCTGATTTTAATAAGGCATCATAAACTTTTTTTGTGGCGATGGTCGCTAGTGGCCAGGTCACGGCGATCAGAATCAAGCCTTCAACGATAGCGACGTTTACTGGCAGACCAAGAATCAAAACCAGACCCACCGAAACAATGATGTTCCCTAGAATACAGACTCCCGCCTGAGCGATAATGTGATGCGACCATTTGCTCATGTCATATTTTGCCGCCACCAAGGATACCCAGATCGATGCAATAGCATTAGCAAAAATAAAGGCCACCCATAATGGTGTATACATAACCGAAATCAGGGCTTCCACTTCGGCGGCAATCAGTCCACCGGGCTGCTTGTAAACCAATGTCAAAATCCCGGTAAAAAATGCCCAGACTGTTCCATTAATCAGGTACATCCCCATTTTTCCCCAGGGTAGCATGTTATCAATCTGGCCAGTAATCTGGCAGGCAATAACAAATACGATCCCCATAACGACGGCACCAATTAAAGATTTGGTGTCTGTTTTAAAAATACTTCTTTTCCCAATTGCTTGTTCGTTTTGCATTTTTTTCTCCTCTGTTTTTGAATGTTTTTATTTTTATTTATTTCTAATCAGACAATTTTTATGTCCTTATAAAATGGTTTTTACCAAGACCCCGCCAAAGCCGATTATCAGGCAGACGATGGTCATGCCTTCCAGGGGACGGAGATTTATTTTTTTCTGAAAATTTCGCGATGGATGGCGGCCATATCCGCGGAGTTCTACTGAAAGCGCCGCATCATTGGATATCCGCATCGCCCGGTACATCAGCGGTAAAATCGAGGCAGGCAGGTTCCGGATTTTTTCAACTACCGTATCACAGGATACCCCGCGAGCCGACTGGCTGTCGCAGATGGACTGGTATTCGCCAATCATCACCGGAAAAAACCGGGCTACCATTGGCACCAACATCGCATAACGATAGGGGATATGCCAGTAAATGAGCATCTGCGCCATATCCATAGGGTCGGTGTGAACGCCAAACTGATAGGCGCTTAAGGAGATGATCCCAATTCTCAAAAAAGCCAGCATCGCGGTGGCGACAAAGCCACTGTAAATCTGCAACATTCCCCACGAATAAAGCAGGTCGCCTTCGCGTCCAAAGATCAGATTGATAATCAAGACCTGTGTGCTTAGAATCAGCAACAGGATTGACAGCATTTTGAATGATTTTAAGCTTTTCTCCGAGAGTAGTTCACTGATCAGAATCAAGCCCAGTAATACCCCATTGAGGATCACACTTCGCGAAACCAAGGCTGTAAAAACCAGAAACAGACACCAGGTCAGTTTGAGCCGTGGATCCAGTTTTTTTAAAACAAACATTTAATAATCGCCTCCTTCTATTAGTTCCAGTCGAACTAAGTCCTTTTTGTAATCATCCATTTTGGCTGCTGCAAATTCCAGCGCCAGCTGATGATTGTGCATCACCACAATCCGATTGGCAAAGTCTCTGGCCTCTGTCAAATCGTGGGTCACCAGCAGGATGGTGACACCTTGACGGCTGAGCCGAGCCAGCTTTTCCATCACCAGTTGACTCTGGGGGGCGTTTAAACCGGAGGTCGGTTCATCGGCAATGATCAGCTCGGGGTCACTTATAACGACCGAACCCAGCGCCAGCAATTGGCGCTGTCCCCGGCTCAAGCGCTGGGGATGGATATCTTCGAGACCCGCCAGTCCGATCAGCGCCAGGGTTTCCTGAATCTTTTGCTCCTGCTCTTGTTGATTGAGATGCTTATTGCGATCTTTACCGCCATTTTTATTTTTTAAAACATAGCTGATTTCGTCTTTGACGGAGCTGCAAAAGATCTGATCATCGGGATTCTGAAACAGAAACCCGATCCGGCGCCGCAGTTGGCCAACATTTTTCTTTGTCACCGCGGTCCCGAATAGTTCCACGCTACCGGTACTTGGTTTGACCAGCCCTTCAATGAGCTTGAGCATGGTCGATTTACCTGAACCATTCTGACCGATGACCGCCGTAAAATCGCCTTTTTTAAGACTGAAATCCAGCGGCTGGCATCCGGTTATCCCACCTTTATAGCAATGCGACGCGCCGCTTAACTTAATCACGTCGGTACTTTCATCAACCATGAACGGTAGGGGTCGATGGTACTTTTTTTCATTACCGTATTTTTTCTGATATTCGTCAACCGGTAGAAAATCTTTCACCATACCGGCTTCCATTACCAGCACCCGATGGGCGTCTTTTAAAACCGCGCCAGATTTATCCATGACGACCAGGGTCGTGATCTTTTTCTCCCGGTTCAGCTGACCCAGGTGCCGATACAGTTCCGAACTGGTTTTGGGATCCAGTTCGGCAGTGGGCTGATCCAACAGCAGGATCGGGGTTTTCATTGCCAGAATACTTCCCAGCACCACCTTTTGGGCCTGCCCGCCGGATAAGGCATCCGTCATCCGGTCTGAGAACACCCGAATCCCGAGAAAGTCCATGACCGCATTGACGCGGCGCTCGATTTCGTCCTGGCTCAGATTCAGATTCGCCACCCCAAAGGCCAGCTCATCAGCAACCCGTCGGTTGACCATCTGGTTTTGCGGTTCCTGCATCATATAGCCCAGATAGTCAGCCATTTGGCAGAGCGGAATGCTTGACACATCCTGATTGGCTACCGTAACCGTCCCGTTTAGCACACAGGGGTAAAACTTTGGTGCCGCCGAGGTAATCGCGTGGAGCAGGACTGATTTCCCCGAAGCCGCTCCGCCGGTAATGGCAATGTATTCTCCCTCATTGATATTTAGTTTAATGTTTTTAAGCGCCGGTTCGCACGCGTCAGGAAAGATAAGCGTTTTGATATCCAGTTGGATGATGGGTTTCATTGGGTGGCCTCGTGATTGAATTTTTGAATGAAGGCTTTATGCCTAAAGCCGGGCACTTCGGTTTTGGTTCCACACGAAATTACTGCCGTTTGGCATAAAGCCGGTCACGCAAAAAAAGTTTCGACTATCAATAGGTTAATCCTAAGGATAGCCGAAACTTTACCGTCGTTTCATACTCGTTAATTTATGGCAGGTCTCCTGACTCTGGTTTATCTGTTTTTGCGCCTTCCCGTTTCCAGTGGCATGTGCAAAAACAAAACCATTACAGTGATGGGTTCGTCCAGGATTCTCACCTGATTCCCTATTCTCCTTTACAAGGCACCATAAATCGTGTACATATTATATTGAATCAATCATAGCGAATTTATAAGCTCTTGTCAACTGTTTGACAAAATTTTTCTTTTAAGACCACAATCAAATATCTTGCTGTTAGTTATCCTATTGCTTCCTCTGAATATGAAATAGATTTTATTCGATATACCGTCGTCTTTGTGCAACTAAATGAGTTATTACAAGCAAAAACGGCTAAATTAAAACCACCCTCACGCATGGTACTCATATATTCCACACCATCAAATCCTTGACTTTTGATATAGTCGCTTATATATTGTGTTGGTAAATAATCCAGCTCACTATCATGTCGCCTAAGCGGTTTCGCTATTTCTTGGCTAATTAATTTCAAATGTTCAATATTAATTGCATGTTGAGTATACTCTATTCCCATAGTGCTATTAGCTATAAAAGGACTTATTTTATCCAAATTAGCAAAATCAATTACTACTATATCCTTTTTTAACTTGAAGTTACCAACTGTAACATAATCGAAAACTCCAGCACGCGTTTCATGCAAGGTAGTTTTGACCGAATCCGCTAAATATAATATGCTAATACCGGCCGGATTTACGCGCCCCGCTGTTGCTAGATGTGGAAGTGGTGCGCCCATTTCTGCTTTCTTAAAACCAAGTTCGTCCGTACAAATACGGGTGCGATAAAAAATTTTTCCGGCTTTGTGAGTTTTTCGAACACAGCGGATAAATAAATCCAAAATATCTTTATTAATATGATCTGTGTGGAATCGGTTTACACCTTTTATATCTCCAACAAAATCTGTCCATTGATAATCTCGTAGAATTGAATACTCATTCAAATAATCTTTATCTTGACTTTCTACAATTCCTACCGGATAATCAAACAGTTCTGGTTGATCAGCATACTTTTCGTGGCAGATAGCAGTAAGTAGCTGATAAATTTCATCAGGCTCTAAGTTGAAAATTGACCATTTTCTATAAAAAATGTTCTTAAGTACATCTGTTTTTTCTTTTGGAAAGGTTATTGGCAAACTGGTTACAGATGTATACACATCTAACAACTCATTGAACCTATCAGATAATGTTGTGTCGCTCTCTAATGAATAAACATTAACATTTTTACTGCCACAAAAGTCGCAATTACCCTTTTTTTTATGGTTCTTAATGATATCAATAATTTCAGCATCGTTAAAGCATCTTACACAGCAGTTCATTCTATTTTCCCTCACTAAGATACCGTCCCATAAGTTCTAAATGGTGCATAACTGAAAGCTTTTTTACACTCCCAAGCCCAGGGTAAGTTTGATTATTGTAATGTGATAATAAGGTTGTCAAACCAAGTGTCGGTGGAAAAGGATTTGCTTGGTACCAATTATTTAATTTCGAAACGGCTTCATAAAATTTTTTTGCAGGGTTAGAAATATCTTCGTTTGAGTCAGAAACGAAATGCTTAATTCTGAGGCTGTTATCCTTAGCAAAATATACAATATGAATTGCTACTGCATAAGGAGCAAACCCGCCTTCTTGAAAGTCATTTCCAACAACTGAATAGTCAGCAAAGCCCTTAAGCCCATCGTCTTTAAAGTACAAATGATCATCAGAAAAAAACTCATCCTCTATCTCTTGATAATCTGAATTTCGGCTCTGCTTCTCAAATTTATCATCTAAAATAACGCGATTCCGTTTAATCCTACGTCGAAATGGACTTTCATCAGGTATAAGAGCATAGCAAGGATTTTCATCTGAAAACTCTTCTTCAAACAAATCCAAAAAATCACGATCCGTATTAATTACTAATAAATCTTTTTTCAGCACGCCGGTTTCATCCCAATGATTTAATAGTGATATTGCATTATTTTGTAGAATAATAGATTTTATGACAATCTCATCTTTATAAATCAGCTGAAATTCTTTGCTATATGCTCCTTCTTTCGAATTAATCTTTGCTTCGTTTATGTCCTTCATAAAAGAACCTACAACTGGATTTCTGATTACTGCTACCGGATGTCCAATACGGATATACTCCGCAATGGTCTTAACTAATGTAGGGGACAATTTAACAGGCTCAATGACAGGGATTACATAATCCCCCAAGAGATCCTTAGTTACTAATTCACGTAGAGCCAGCAACTCATATTGCCTGCCCCGAATATATGGAAGATACACGATATTACCCCCTAAACTTATTTCTTAAAAAAATATCCAAATTTTCAAAATCTCGCGATGATGGATTTGAAAAATACATTAAAGATTTTAACTCATAAGGTACTTTTTCTATTTTATTACGCAAAATATGGTTTCTGTTTTTTAGCTGTTGTAGCGACATTTCAAAAGCTTCCAGAATAGGTATTCGTGAAAACATGGAGTAACATTCATCATAATAAAAAACTTGTGATGTCCTCGGTAATTTTCCAAAATATTGCTTAACAATTGCTTCGTATTCACCTTTATGCAAAACTTTAAAAATAGTTTGGTGCTCCAATTTTGAATTATCTTCGATTGCGTCCTTTTTTAATGTTTTGCTTATTGTATCACGTTTTGTTAGAACACAAATGCCCACAGGTTTGCCATCCAAGATATTAAACAACTTATTAAAATTATTCTCAGATGTTAATACACATACATGATTAAATGCCTTATAGTAATCTCTAATTTGTGTATTCAGTCTATCGAAACTATCAAGTTCAGATTTTATTTCATATACAACAGCTTTCCCATTAATAAGAATGAAATCAGCTTTTGATTTCCCTATAGGTATCTGCGTTAATGCTATCGTCGTATTGACGCTATGTTTACCCAAAAGAAGCTTATTAAGAAGCGTATTTTTAAAAAAATATTCATTTCGGTAAGACTTAGACATGAAATTATATACTTCACTAATGAGCTCACCATTTTTTTTTTCGTTAAAATCCGAAGCATACCGTTGAACGATTGTACCAAATGTGGTATTTTCATTGTCATTAATAA